>JANWJI010000016.1 GCA_025449515.1 Nitrososphaeraceae archaeon
ATGAGCGCATCTGGATTTCAGTAGTTACTGATCTGCATCCTTCGATTTTTTCAGGGTAGATTCGTGGGAAGATCCATCTAAGCGACGTTAGTAGCCATCAAAAATAACTTCCCACAAAGGTTCCTTGGACATCGATATCTGAAGTGTCTCCTTAAAATGGTAGCCGCACTCGTCTAGTATTGATTCAAAATCGAACCATTCCATCGTAATCTCTTCGTTTCGTATCCGATCATATAGACCTTCTCGAACGTAGTCCGCGATATCCTTCTTAGAATATACATACCATAGATTGTGAGACGAACGAAGTGATTTCAGTTGGGATCTTGTATCTTGCGACAACAGCGATGGAGTATAGTATTTATTCATTAATTCTGTATTTACATCTATCCAAGACGGTGTTCTCCAATAGGCTATTCGCTGAAGTCCAAACTCCTCATATTCACAACCACCGTTTATTCCGCACTGACCGCCCTCATCGAACGTTGTAATGACGCAGTTTGCTACACTTGCAACAAATTTGCGAAAATCAACGCCTGGTTCCATCCATCCCACAAACGCAGTATCAATAGCCTTCTTGTCAAACCCTTCTATTGAATCTAAATATATATAGTCTGGTTTCGGTTTTTTAAGAAGATGGAACAGGGTAAAGTCATTTTCTATTCCAATTGCATTTGGGATATGCTCTCTCACATTCCTCAAGAAATCTCCATATCCACAACCAATATCGATAAAACTTGGCTTTGTTGATATTGATTTGGCGATATGAATTACGCGAAGTACGTCGATTTTTCTGTATGCGAAGTATGTTCCTTCGAATAGTGGAAATATGTATCGTAAATGGTGTGGATTTGGATCGAGAGCAATAAAACGTTGGTAAGCAGAATAAGCCGCTAATAATTCATCAAGATTAAATGGCATTTGTAGTCTTTTCTTAAACACCTGCATTTAGTCCTATTGTGTTACTGGATGCCAATCACAATAGAGTTTAAAGCATGTGGTTCATTGTCCCGTTTGTACGATGGAACGATCTGAAGAGAACCCAAAAGGCTTATTAACTTCGGTCATAGACTTGAGACATGGTTCGAAAATTCGACGATTGGTGGGCTACCGTTCCTGAAGATCTCAGAAGTAAAAGCCGCAAAGGCGATGAACAAAACAAGCCACTGCTAAATCAAGTTAACTATGTTCTTTTACATCTACATTTAGCGGGGAAACATGATGCAAAACCTAGTCATGACGAATTAAAGGATTGGCTGCACAGCGGACAGGTAGATGTCCTAAGAATGACTAAAAAATAGCTGCTCACTTTCTTTCTTTTTAGTTTCGAATTTTAATTTTCAGATATTTTAATCTAACAGATATTTTGTTACGGATATATCTTGGATGATTTTTATTATAACGCTGTTTTGTAATTGGCATAGGGTTTAAATAGTTTCGAACATATGCAGATTTAGTGAATTAAAAGTGCCAATTGCTATAATTCCAGATGTTGATGAACAAAGATGTATAGGTTGTGCTCTCTGTGTAGAGATATGCACTGCTCTTGGTCCAGACGTTCTTAGAGTGAAGCCCGTTGAAGGATGGAAAAGGGGTAAGGCGTTCATCTTTTACCCAGAAAGATGTATATCTGATGGCGCATGTATTGGTGTATGTCCAACACACGCAATATTTTGGATGAGACCAATGGAATATACCTCAGGACAGCCAGTGCCTCTACATAAGAACGGTGTGTTCGATAAGGGCTGGGAAGAAGGCTAAGTAGACAACAAGCTATACCGCATAGGATCTTCACAACTTTCTTTTTTGTGGTTTAAAAGGTTTGATTTTTAGGGTACGTGTTGAAATTATTTTTTATGTATGTCTACAGACTTATGTAACTGAACTGCGCTCTCTTGGTTCAATCTAATGCCTTTGTAGTGATCACTGAATATGCCGCACCTACTCGTGCTGTGCTCCACAAATTAAATATTATTCGGATCAATCTTGGGCTCGGACTGTAGAATTTCCAATAAGGCACATCGGATAATATATCTATGAATTCCAATTAGTCTTAGATGATGTCTCCTTCATTGGAAAGAGATAATTAGACTGTTATTTTCACTTAGTATGGCTCTACAAATAGCCAATCAGAACTCGATCCCATGAAAATATTGGCTATTCGGATTCAGCCGGTTCGTTTAAGTTAAGTAATATGCCATAAACCACTATATGAAAATAACAATATATTTGATAGAAATAACAATAATAATGACACTCATAGATATAATAAAATTGGGCTTGCTTAGAAATAACCAAAAAATGAGTTGAGTTATACAATATGAGAAATAAGAAATTACAAATAACAAATAATTGTGACATTATAGTATCTATAGCTTGGAGGGGGACTGAAAATCTGTCGACAATTTAGAGTGGTCATCACTGGAACACCGGGCGTCGGAAAGCATTCGGCTGCAACATTTCTTACTAAAAAGTTAAAGGGATCTAGAATCATTGATATTAACAAGGTTGCAATTGGACATGACGTTTTCTTAAAGAATATCAATGGCGAAAGAACAGATGAGGTTAATCTTAAAGAATTAGCTACATTGATTGAAGAAGTATCAGAATTACAGGACAGATGTATAATCATTGGCCATCTCGCTCCATATGTAGTAGATCCTAAAGAAGTAACTCTAGCTGCAGTATTGCGAAGATCTCCCTATCATTTATCAAGAACGTTAGAGGACAGAGGGTATACGATTAAGAAGGTTAATGATAATGTTGTTAGTGAGATTCTCGATATATGTCTGTTCGATACTTTGAAAGTGTTCGGAACAAAGACTACAGAAATTGATACAAGTAATATAGCGCCTTTTACAGTAGCAGATATAATTATATCGACACTTTTAAAAAAATGCGATCGAAAAATCGGAATAACAGATTGGATATCATTAATCTGTAAAAATGGCCATTCGAACAAGTTTTTACAATTATGAATTAGGAAGTCGCCAAATACTTTTCTCTGGCAATCTATTCTACAATATCCTTTGTATCAAATTTTGACGCACAGATGTACGAGCCAATCCAATCGACGAAATGTCATATAACGAAGTTCAAATATATTACAGAGAGACCTTACCACCATGGAATCATATGTCGGCAGTATTTTTACGTAAGTTTGGAGAGGAAACAATTCAATTTTTGGGTAAAAAAGTGTCTGTAGAAACTTCAGATCAGAAGATCTATAATGGAACTTTAACTGGCATCGATGAAAGACTTGACCTAGTTCTTGATAATGTCGAAGGTCAAGGGATACTCAAGATGATAGTTAACGGGGCATATGTTAAAGAAATAAAATTGATGGAAAAGCCTTTTGATTATAAGGCTTTATCTGATAGATTGTCAAGAGTATTCCCCGGTTTAGTAAAAATTAGAGAAGATGTAGGTGCTATTATTGTAATGGAAAAAATTAAAGTTACAGAGACTGGAATCCAAGAGGGCTCAGGTTTAGCCGCCGACAGAGTAAAAGCTATATACGATGAATTTATAAGGGAGACTAAAAAATAAATTTGTCATTTGAGGTCAGATATTCTGACCTAGCGGGACGCATTGGAAAACTAGTTACGCCTCACGGTATATTAGAAACTCCTGCGTTTATTCCAGTAGTACATCCAGTAAGGCAAAGCATTAGTCCACGAACTCTAAGAAAGCTAGGTTTCGATGCGGTTATAACAAACGCATATCTTGCGCTGAGACATTATGGCGACGAGGCTAGGAAGAACGGTATCCACAAAATTATAAACAGCGATTGTATTGTAATGACCGATTCCGGCGGATACCAAGTACTCGAATATGGTCAGATCAATGTGGAGCCCGAGACAATTGCATGTTTTGAAATAGAAATTAAAAGTGATATTCCTGTACCCTTAGATAAGCCCACTGGTTTTGGATTAGGACATGCGAAAGCCAGGCGTTACGTAGAGGACACGCTCAAGAATGCTAAAGAGACCCTTGAACTGGTAAGGACTAGAGATTCTATCAAAAATAATGTCATCGGTCAAGAAAGTTATCGTAGCGTAGAACCAATTTGGGTCGGTCCTATTCAAGGAGGAGAACATACTGATTTAGTGAAATATTCTGCTGAAACATTAGATAAAATGGGCTTTGAGCTTATGGCAATTGGAAGTCCGGTAGAGGTAATGGAGAGGTACGAGTTTTCAATATTATCTGAAATGATAGTGTCTGCAAAGAGCTCAGTCCCTACTAAACCATTTCATCTCTTTGGTGCTGGGCACCCTATTACGATACCGCTAGTTGTTGCATTAGGATGTGATACTTTTGATTCAGCGTCGTATATTCTATACGCTAAGGAGGATCGCTATATGCATGCAAATGGGACACTTAAGCTACAAGAACTTTCTTATTTTCCTTGCTCATGTTCAGTCTGCAGTAGATTCAAAACTAAGGAACTATTGCAAGTCGATAAGGAGCAAAGAATAATAGAACTTGGAAAGCACAATTTACATGTTATCAAAGCCGAGGTCTCAGCAGTAAAACAGGCGATTATTGATGGTAGACTGTGGGAATATGTGCTAGAAAAAGCTAGAGCTCATCCTAAACTAATGGAGGCACTGTATATATTCAAGGATTTACAGATCGTAAAAGATGGTACTCCAAAATTTAAGAAGAAGGCTATCTTTCTGTTTGAACCTCTTGATCAATATAGACCAGAAGCTGAGCGTTTTAGAGGGATGGTGGCTGATTTCAAACCATTCAATACTAAACAAAAATTGGTCCTTTATCCTGAATCGGATATCCATCCTTTTTACACTACCTTGCAATATCGTCAAATAAGGAAAAAATTACCAGATGCTCAGGTCTGTACGTACAATCGGTTCCTCGGAGTTATCCCAGCCGAAATTTCCGATATATTTCCAGCCGCCCACAACTTATCTCTAAAGAACCACGTCTTAACATCGCGAGTTGAAGACTATCCGACTTTTAAGATATCATTAGAAAAATTCCTATTCACAAATAATTTTAATGAAGTTATAGTAGTGGCGGACGAGTTTATTAAACAAATACTCAAGGATCCAAATATTAAGGCTTTATGTACAAAGATTCTTGATTTTGACATAAACGCAATATCAAAATTATGACCATTCTAGTTATAAGAGAAAATTATTCTAGTATCATATACTGAGAGAAGATAACGATTAGCTAAATCGCCTTAATAGGTGTTCCTATTGTTCGTAATGTTTCTTGACAAGGTCACAAATTCAATACCGAACAGGATTTACAATATATAATAAAGGTGATAGATAAAAGACTTATCTGATATGTGAATCGTTTGGTTCGAAGGACTAGAGAATATAAATCAAGACAAAATCATTTGAAAATGGAATTAAGAAGATGAGTTAAACTGGCCATAGAACTAGCTAGTAATAGTTGAAATTGATTAAGTTACTTCGCGAAACGGAGATTAAAAACATTTCTCCATTTTTAATCAAAACGAGTCTAATAACTTTTGCGGAGATGCACAACAAATACTACATGTGAATATGGAAAAGCATTGGACGTGGAGAAACAATTAGAATATATTTCAATATTGTCTCAGTTATTTCGAGTAGAACAATTAAATCAAAACCTTTTTCGTAAACGTGTATTAATGATGATTTCACAAATGTAAGATTAATTCATGATGTAATTAATTCTAAAAATAATGTCTTTAAATTATGTAGATAATTTATCAGGCAATTTGCCCGTTACCCGATTGAAGTAAAAGAGTACTATAGTTCTTTTTCTCACCGTATATAAAAGAATAGAATAACTAACACTTGTTGTTAGATCACAAGTTTTCTAAGCAGTCTAAATCGGCCATTCGTCAAGGTAGGTATAGACCGAGTACAGAGCACTACAAGAATATTAGGCGTCGTTTGAAAGTTCTTGTAATAGGCTTGGGTCAACTTGGTTTACCTGTAGCAAAATACGTGAAGGACCGAGGAGGATTTGATACGCATGGTTATGACATAAGTACAAAAGCAATGGATCGTGCACAGAAAATAGCAGGAATAAAAAGGATTGGAGATAATAGCACTGGAAATGATGGTATTAGTAATAATAATAATAATAATAATCCCGCATATGATTTTAGTGAATTTGATGTCTTTATCATCTGTGTTTCTACACACAAACCAGATGACATGTTTTCTCCACAAATAGATGGTCTATTATCTATAGTTGAAAAGATATCAAAAGAAGCAAAGAATGGAGCACTGGTTTCAA
>JANWJI010000017.1 GCA_025449515.1 Nitrososphaeraceae archaeon
CAGTTATGGCACCACTCATGTCCGCTACATAAACATGTCCGCCCTCGCTATCAACTCCTGCGACTATCAATTCCACAAAGTATGGTTGGTAGTTCTTAAGACCAGAGTATGCCAAGTTGGCAATCAATCTTGCAGATTCCCTCACTGTTAGAGGAAATCCTCTACGTAGTTCTATCAATTTTCGCTCAGCCTTAGCAACTTTGATAATATGTTCTGCATCTGATAGCTGCCCTGCCACAGCAACAGCTAGCATATCATCGATTCGTGTTATTTTTTGTGTTATTTTGGATCCTATAAAGAACCCTTTACTTGCTCTTCTGTCAGAACCAAGTATAACGCCATACTTGGTTCTGAGCCCAACTATCGTGGTCATCTTATAATGATATAGAAATACTGGTTATTATTGACCACTATTAGAAAGAATGGTCACAACAACGACAATAGGTTACCGGCCACAAGATCAAACATGATATAGTCATATGACGATGTTTAAAATTATATAGCGAAAGTTAGTTAATTCGCCCACCTTGGTTGGCTCAGTTGTTAACGGCGTCTTATTGAACTTCAGATCTGGAGTCTATTATAAAATAAATCTCTTTTCTCCTATTCATCTTATCTATTAAATTCGCTATTTATTATGATTGAGCGCTTATATTACTCTACTAAACCCAATAGTGGTCTGAAGTGGAGATCAACGAGATTTGGGTATGTTGCTATTAGCTTTGAACATATGAACCTATTAACTTATTTTAGCTAGTGACTTCGAATGGCTTGCCAAATTAGTCTCCTAGCAGTATGTACGACATGCAATTATTTACCTGAATTACCACCAGTTAAGTTTTCAATATATTGCCTCAATTTCGATAAAATGATATAACTGATTAGTATGTAGACTATTCAGTAATCTCCTTTCAACTATATTATCTAGTTCTAGGAGAAGAGGCATGAATCACCTCTTTCTGGTAGTCAGCTGTGGAATGTTAATACCCTTACCATCGCCTCCTATCCCCTTCTAGTAACCCTGAACCAGTATGGATTCTGTCGATGTGCATGGACAATTCGCTGTTGTCTTTGAATTTTGACTGACAATATGGGCATAAAACGTTCTTGTGTAATGTTGACGACATGAACTTTCTATATATCTTTTAACACCAATCTTAATTAAACTGAAAGTTTTCAATGTGTTACAAAGTAATATACCAGGCACGACATCACACAAGTAACGTCATTCCATCTTTCTCTCAGTTGCTCTCCTCACTCATTAGACGATATACTTAGATTCGATAGTAATAGAATGGAAAGCCAAGTCTGGATATATCAGGAATCATTCGTTAATCTAAATTCTTATCCGAGGTAACGACAACATTGAATCGAATTTCCATTTGATACCGTATGTGCGATCTGATTGAAGATTGCATTTAGCGGTAGATAGATAGTCATTTATGACATTCACAGATTTAAGGGCCGCCGACTATGTACTATTATGTGACAATCACAAATTAATATCAGTCTCTACTATGACGTCTTGGCAATCTTCAGCTAACTAGGTTACCCATCACATTAAGGCTAAATGTAGAATTAGGTAGGTAGGACCTGACATAGTTACTAACCCCTTACCTTTAGAAATTAAGCAGCAATTAAGGTCAAATCGAAGACAGAAATAATAAGAAATGTCTATCTTATAATGTAATATTGTATTGGAGATTGAAAATTCCAATATGTACTGCTCGAAACTTATCAGCTATGCTAGCTACATGACTAAAATACATCAATTTTCCCGATCGCTTAACTTAATCACGTCGTTTCTCCAGATAGGCAGCGATATCACCACTTCGTGACCACAGATTGGACACTCGGACCAGATATCAATTCTAAAACGACAAACCTCCGATGCAGACCAAAAACAATGTTCACAAAGTAGGAAATTTGGTGTTAACAAACGTTCCCTTCTGTTGCGGTACTCATTTTCTGGAGACTTGATTCTTCCGTTATTTATAGGTCTGTAGCGAGCGGCTTCCCTCGTCCTTTCTAGCCTTCTGTTAGCAAATATGTATGACGTATCATCTACACCCCCCTCAGTAGGATTTTCTCATACTTCCGCTGCGAAGAATAATTAAGATCATCAGCTATTTCTTTTCTGAAAAATACTAGGAAAATTATCTTAGATGTCAAAATCCTCGCTATTATCATAATGTAGTCCGATGTTCGAACGAGTCTATAAATGAAATAATCAAAAGGTAAGAGTTTTTCAACTCCAATTCTGACCATCCAATTATACCTTACTGTACGAATATGCCAGGCTAGAGATGATCCGTGTTCAAGTGTGGCAGATGAGATATAGTCCATTTCATGAAAGTTATATACCATCTGAAAATATTTCGAGGTGAAATGATTTAAGAAGGATGTCTACTTTGTAAGACAGAGTAATATGGTTTCATAATATGAGATAATTAGTATCTAGATATTCTATTGTAGTTATCGGAATACCAATGAAGATGTCAAGTCCTGCAGGAAAGCTATAGGCTAAATATTTACACACTCCGGTCCGGTATTACTATCAGATTCGATGATATGATTTAGGACATTACAGATCTTTGCTTAAAAAAGGGCTAATCTTCAATAACATAACATGTTAAATCAGAAGCTTATTTGGTTATTCACCCAATTTAATATTTTAGATTATTAAGTCAATTTTTGACTAATCGGCATAGCGACTCTTGATCTGTTTGTTATTAAGGTGTTAACTCTGGATTATAAATTGTGAATAGCAATTTTCGAGAAGATGTAGAGTGTTATCAATGATTGCGTTTCAAGTCCTCAATCAGTCCCCCAAAACACTAGCTGAATGCTAGTATAGAGTTTATTAGATTTGAAAAGTATCCTTCGCATCATTTTGAGTATTTGTGGACAATTCACTCTTCTAAAAACGAGCTAATATCTGAAATGAAATTCAAGAAAAAATCTCCAAGATACCAAGTAATAATCGTAGAATAGCACGCTATTGGCAATCATGGTTCTATCTATCATATCATAAGTTTAGACATATTTCTAGTATTGATAATACAGAGTGGTATTCCTAAGATTAATCCGCCTTTTGATGAATCCGCAATTTCTCTAGAAAAGAAATTAGAAATTCGGTAAATTATCTACGGAACGGCGGCAGTTTTCTCATGTCATTTAATTGAATGAAAGGAGAATTAGATTGATTCTTGGATCTTAACAAAATCGGCAAGTTTTGGATTATTCTAAATTTCATACTATCTGAGCTCTATGGGTATTTTGGCGATGCGTCGCCAGGGGCGACTCTGGCTTTTATTTATGCGACGGAGATACGTGCAGTCACTACTTTGAAAAAATAAATGAAATCAGGCTGTCTGTAATATCTATTGCTACTCTTTTCCCTAGGATATCTTGATATAATTCGGAAACCAAAGTCTTAACGTACAATGACCACTTAATCCCAAGGTCATGTTGTATATTGAGGTAATATGATCCATTTCTGATAACTATAGTATGATCCATCCACGACACTGTGAGCCAACTTCGTAGAATTTCTATAAAACCACTAACGTCGTGACTTTCCCTCATAAATGTAAATATGTTCTTAAGATTTTGTTTTTCTATTTTTTCTGCTAAGTGTACTATTTCCTCATCGTTCATTCGATTGATTACTGCCTTGAGAAATGGTTTTGTCATCGGCAAAAGCCCCATTTTTCTTTCGTATCTTTCCCACTCAACATGGTTGGCAAATATTTTTGTAACAAAAGCGTTTAAATTCATTTTCTCTAATTTAGCATCTTTTCTTAGCTCGTTTAGAAGTGGCCCAGGAAGTCTAAACGTGATAGTTTCGGTCTTTGTCTTAGCAATATCTGAAGATCCTCTTCCACTTCCACTATAGTTGCTCATCCAATATTTCGAATCTACAGATATGTTAAAAAGATTGTTATTCTGATATTAAGATTTGGAAGGGAAAATCAACCATCGATTGCCTTGTCTAGATAGCTCGACGGTCCATATCTGTTTAATAGCATAAGGATCCATATTAGATCAACACTTCGCAAGAGTCCTGAAATTTACTCATCCTCACGGAAGGCTAGTCACTTTCTGAGTTTCTAACGGCTACAATCTTTTCAATAGGATTGCAGGATTATCTGAGAATCATTTTCGATGGTGGGCAAAAAGTATCCAAATCAACCAGAGTCTTTGTATTGATCATAAATTTATGGCCAAGCTTTACGGCTTGTATTTTGCCGTCGATCTGGATTTTCAGATTATATTCAGAAAAATCAGAATTTTGTAGCCATGGTGATAAGATAAAATTATTTTCAAGGTAACAATGACGTCAGATTTGCTATTTTTCAGATTAGTAAATCTTGACGAAATATCTCTGGAGCTAGTATTTATGACTGCATGATCTAACCATAGGAATGTAATTGATTTCATCTCTTGTTCCTAGTATTAATCCATCCGCGTCTGGAACGCTTCTTACCTCATCTCAGTATCTAATCCCTATATTTTTGGCCATGATATTCGCCGCAGCGTTAATGTCATCCAGAACAAGAATTCCTCACATAATCGTTCTTGTGATATTTGGAATTGGTCTTTCTTTTCTCAGTTTTATAGGATTGGACTTTGTAAATGTGAGCGGGTTCAGAATAGATCCAAGATTGATAATTAATTTTGTAATACCTCCATTGATTTTTGAAGCGATGATGAAAGTTAATTACAAGCAATTTAAGACAGTTAGAATATCCGCCCTGTTGTTGGCAACCGCAGGAGTAGTCATGTCCACATTTGTGGCCGGCTTCCTGCTAATGTATGTTGCTGGACTGAGCTTCGCAGTCTCGTTTCTTTTTGCCGCACTAATCTCCCCAACTGATCCAGCAATAGTTATAGAAATATTCAAGAAGTTAAGAGTTCCAAAAGGTCTTTCAACATTAATGGAATTTGAGGCTAGCTTCAACGACGCTACTAGCTTAATTGTATTCTCATCGATTCTTGCACTAGTACTTGGTGTGAGCAGTAACAACGGCAGCGGCGATGGGATTTCGAGTATTATCGGTGAATCGGAACATTTTGCCATTGTATTTCTAGGTGGAGCGGCTGTGGGTTTGGGTATTGCGATAACGACAAATAAGCTGCATTCATTAATGAATGATCCCTTTTCTGAAACTGCATTGACGATTGCGTCTGTGTTTGGCTCAGTCGTACTTGCAAATTCTCTCGGAGTATCAGGATTAGTTGCTGTGGCAGTAGCAGGGTTATATTTTGGAAATATTACTGTTAAGCGTGAGGCATATATGAGCCTCAAAGTTCGTACAACTGTATTTAATTTCTGGGAGATCATAGCCTTCCTTGCTAATTCTGCAGCGTTTCTCTATTTAGGCGTGAGTATGAATGTCGTAAACATTAGTCAAAATATCGGATTAATAATTTTAGCATTCGGCATCATATTTTTAGCAAGAATAATCTCTACATATCCGATATTGTCTATTGTTAGTAGATTTACACGAGAAAAAATTCCATCAGTGTGGAGACATATAGTTGTACTTGGAGGAATGAGAGGAGCACTATCAGTGGCACTAGTTGCATCTTTACCAGCGGAAGATATAAGCAGCAATCTGAAAAACTTGATTGCTACTTTAACTTTCGGAGTAGTTCTCCTTTCGTTAATCATACAATATATTGGTCTTACAAAATACGTCAAGAAGGTATTTCCGAGTGAGGTGAAATAATGAGGCAGTGCTAAAGTTATAAATGATTATATCGATGTCTTGTTCGGATTAGTGTTCTCCAAGAGATTGAATTACAGCGTAACCGAGTCCTGTAAAGTTGGCGACCCGAAGATGGCAATTAATTGGCTAATCCGATGTCCCAATCCGATATGCTTTACACCTAAAGAGGTAAAGGATAGGGTGTCCAATCGAATCCACGACGAAAGGCAATTCGACTCCTCTAATTATGCCAAAATTAGCTATAAAAGTTCGGCCGAGCTCGCACGCCACTTTAGGGGAATTTGTATTTATCGTTATTTCCTTCTGTGCTTTTTGACGATATTCAGGAAAATATAATCGCTAGCACAACAAATACGAAAATTAAAAAATTGAATATTGCGGATAAATGTTCTATTCGTGTATGATGAATCTGTTTTTTCCTGCGAAAAGAAATAGCTAGTTTGAGAATCCGAATAGATCTCATCTGTCTTATAACGAAACAAAAAAACGATCAGCTGCTAGAATAATAACTGGCAATCATAAGATATAGCAATTGAAAGGATTTACAATGATAATAATACTGGGATTAACTACGCGTGACTTTGACGGCTTATTTTGGAGCTTAGAAAATTGGTGTGATAATATACAGGAATAATTAGAAAACATAAATGGTGTTGATTGCACCAAAATTGTTTGATTTATTATATCCTAAATTTAGCACCATTAATCTATTTCTATTAGGTTCCATCTCATTATGGAGTCAAAAGGTTCCTTTGCATGGAAATATCAGATTCATTCGTATGTCTGTTTGAACGGGCAATTTCCACCAGATAAAAATGACCAGAGCCAGCGGAGTCACTGGATAGTAATTTATCTCAAAGTATCGTCAGCAGGGGGAGAACTATTATGACGCACGGAAGAAACATTACAGAAGCCCGCTACAAAAATAGCGTAGATGCATTACATCACCTTATGTCCTCGCACTCACATATAGGAAACGGCGTACTAATAAGACCTCGTGACAGTAGACAATCCTTCTGTACTATAACCCTGAATCCAAATGGTATATTTTTTACAAAGAGTGGCATTGAATACTACTTTGTAGAAATATCTTGTAAAGATGACATACAATACAAAATACAGGCCTTTGGCGACGAAGCGTTAGAATTGTATAAGGAAGTTCAAAGATATATCTCCTCAAAAGAGAAAGAAAGCAGTCAAATAGCGGATGGAAGTGTTTGACGTCGGATAATATACCGCAAGCATTTCGATGTTATTCCTACATTGAAAGTTAACGACCATAAAAAAAATTACCAAAGCTATTTGCCATTCGATCTGCTATCACTTTTTATCTTTGTGAAAAGAAATCAAACTGATTTAAATATTGTAAATTTCCATAAGAATAAGCCTTGTTAGTTGAGATCCAACTTGCATCTCCTTGCGAACATAAATAGGACATGCCGGTAATTTATCATAATGACTTATGATATAACATAGTATTGGTAAACAAATATGGTACATGTTCAAGCAGAATTAATGTGCCACGTATTTGAATTTGTATGTGTGAAGAAAAGATTGGTCATTCGGATTTCACATCTTGGTACTTCCATAAAAACTGCAATGTCAAACGCGATGACTTTCGCTAGTCTCGCTGCCCCAATACATGCCAGTTGGGGTATCGACATGTATAAATTCCGTGAAGATTGTCAACTACATTTTAGATACAGTAGCCAGTCCAAGAATTGATAGATGGAAAGGTCACCTTGACTGAAGAGATCTGTTACCTTTATGAAAC
>JANWJI010000018.1 GCA_025449515.1 Nitrososphaeraceae archaeon
AACCTAGTACTTAATAAGATTTACAATCTTATGCTCGAAGCCACAGTAAGATTGCAGAAATGTAGATTATATGAAATGAGTGAGAATAAGGCATTTAGATCCACCGTATCTAATCTTATAGTTAGAGATCTAGTTCATGAGAAGGTATTTGCAAAAGCATTAGAAACACTAGGTATCAACTGGGGAAAAGCCCTGCCTATTCCAAAAGTAGATACATCTAAGATGCCAGAAGTCAAAAGTCTTGAAAAAAATAATCTGCATAATCAAATGTGGACATTTACTGATGATAAAGATTCAGGACTAGCAAACATCTTCAACGGATCTTCTCCATTCAATGACGGAGGAGAGTTAGAAGTAATCGATGGTCATCCTGAAGGTGCAGCGATACCCAGTTTACCAGACGCACAACAAGAGTTTTCTCCTGGACTTGATACAGAACTTAAAAAATTAACACAGCAAATGCAACATCATCAAAAGATCGGTGGGAGAAAATAGGTTATATTTTTTTGAATTTTTAGAAAATATGAAGCCTTATTGTTGTGGAACCTGATTAGCTGTCCATGCTTTGAACATGGTTTCTGGAATTTTGACTAAATATGAATTAAAGACTGACTATACTGAGAATAATTTGGCTGTTCGCCGAAATCTTCTGAAAAAGCATAATTTGGCGAGAGGAAAGTGTAGTAAAGGCTCTGTCTGGAAAGCTTTCCAGAGTCCCGGTTCATAAAACGATTAATGAATTATGTAAAGATAATGTAGTTCGCATGGAAAGAGAAAATCAAAATAGCAGAGATCATAAGTTGTTCATCAATACAGGAAACATATTGTTTGCAGTATCTAAGGAACTAGATGATTTTGATAAATCATTCTATGCTTTGTTAAAAAAGTTTAGTAAGGAATTTGATAGGTTATATCTTAAGCTCAAACAGGGTTCATTGGATGCAACGCAGATGAATTCTATATTGACCTTACTACTAGAATCTTTTCATATTTTTTACGAAACAGTCGATGCCTATTTGGTTCGCTCCGTGTTAAAATGGTCAAAAATCATTGGAGATCGAGAATTCAAAAAACAGCTTTATTCTACAGTATTTACTAAAATTGCAGACATTCAGCTTTGTATGTCAGAGATGTTGAGTTCCACAAAGGCTGGCTACTTGGCTTCAGTTGCTGAAGTATCATTTCAACGTAGGATATACTCCACTGAAAACCTTGTGCGCCATTTTGATAATTTCACAAATGGTGGTATGGAAAAAGAAATTAAAGCTGTAATTGACAGTATGTGGACCATCAATAGTGAATTCAAACAGTTGGCTTACCCTGAGCCAGCGTTATATGGTTGGAAATTTGATTATGGTAACGATGAATGGAAAAAACTTGTAGAGCTGCAGAAACAAAATCCAGACAAGACTTACTACAATGCAGTTAAAGCGCAATTAAAAGGTTCATAAATAAGATAGAGTACAAATAGCGACTTCCTCAACACTGATTTACTCCTACTCCTATCCTCCTATTGAAGTATCTTCATTTCCGAAACTTCCTAATCCTAATGATGGATTAGTGCCTGTGTCCAGTGTAGAGTCTCAAAGTTATTTCCACAGTCTTGGACACTCATCAGATTATCATTCAAACCTATAAGGAATACGAAATGGCTAAGCCAATATTATCTGGAGGGTAATATAATTTTTCTATTCTATTCTTTTGCTATTCAATGAGTGCTCAATGATAATTAGGCTTGTAAGAACCAGACTAAATAATTGAATATTTTTGTACCTTTAAACCGATTTTAAATGGTAGTGGTTAATTAATTGAGGAATTGCTAGCTGGATTATAGCCATTTGGGCTCTGTTAACCTAACGGATTAGTTGATTGATATCGCTCGCGACTTCATGCTTGGATTAGGAACAATCTCTACTATATGATTCCTTAAGTTAACAGCACCACCTAAAGACTTCAAAACATAAGGGAAATATTTCAGTAGTCTGCTTTCTCTTTTAGTTTTTCCTTCTCATATTCAGATTCAGTATCTCGGTCAGTATCCTTTACCTTACTAACTACAGCTTTTGCACCAGCTTTAATTTTATCTGTAGCATTTTCTAATGTATTCTTTGTATCATTATCGTATGAGGTTTTTTGCTCAAACGTGCTTTTTGTATCATTATCGAATGAGGTTTTTTCTTCATATTTTACCTCCTTCTTTATTACTTTTTTCTCATCATCCATCATATAATAAAAGCTAGATGACATACTACATAAGAATATCTAATTTGTCACCCGCTAGTAAACAGTATTGTTCTTGTTTCGACTAGATCATGATAAATATATATTGAAACATTAATTGAACTACGATATATTCTGACATCAATTGATCTGTAAACGATTGAATGTAAAATTAAAATATTGTTATGAGTAGAGTTGCATTCTAATACTTATATTTTATTCAGCTTCTGTTTTTGTCTGAAAGTCTGTTTTAGAACCCTATTAATTTGTTCTGGATTTTATACAGATTTGATTGGTATACCAACATTGTCAGGAAGAAATGAGACATATTTCTACAAAGCTTAGTGCATCTTCTCTGGATTCGCATACATAAGGGATGAAACAAACTTTCAATTATATTTTAGTAACCAGATAAATCTCTTCTTAGTATGTTTTATTAGATATCTTTTTGGGGGAAACAAAGTTCAGAAGCTACAAGTGTACTTGTTTACTTAGTAACCTTTCCTATAGAATTTGGCAAGGATTAAGACACAGCATTGCCTTTCCAATAGTCCTGTGATATGATAGATCGTATTCTCGAAAATTAAAGGTTTCAAATAAAAGATCTCTGATTTACGTCTAAATTAGGTGGGGGTATCATTTGTTGTCTTATTTTCAGCGTCACTTTCACTTGGTTGGCTTTTACTGTTTGAATCTTCTTGTGATTTGAAGGATTCAGAAGATACCGATGATGCTCTTGTAGACGAAGGGGGTTCCTCATTTTTTTTCTTAAATTTGAACCATTCATTTCTGTCAGCATAATCATCCTTTGTAAGCCCTTCTCCTATACCTGATATAATTCCAGTAACAGTTGGTTCCGATTTTTTGAAATATTTTGATAATTTCATTATAGCGCCTATCCCACCGTGATGAATTCTTCTATCTGCAACATAGACCTTACCAGGATTTTCTTGTGAATTCCATCTAGATGTAATAGTTCCTGCGATCGAAGAACCAGTTTTAAATGCCTCTTTATATTTAGAAGACCCATCATCACCTTTATCCTTATTATTATCATCCTCATTATCTGATTTTTTACGATTTTTAAATAAATTCATACAATACTATATCTGCATGTCATAAGTATTAAATATATCACAATTTGAATCTGTAAGAAATGCAAGTATGGATATGGAAAAGCTGAAATTCGATAACACTCGATAGACTAACATTGCAATCCGAATTCATCCTTCCTCGCAGCAATTTTCATAAATAGAATCAAGCGACAATCAATATTTCTATCGGACATACGGTTTATGAAACTATGTTAAATCTTGTATACCATGTATACCATCTATACAACTAATGTCAGACACAGCGAAAAAAGTTAAGAATGCAAATTAGGATGCAGAAGCAAAAATTCAGACTGAAAAAGATCATGCTGAATGAAAGTCCAGTTCATAAATCCTCAACTAAGCCAAGGTAAATGTAAGAGATGCGCTTGAAGCATTTCCTGACCAGAATTCTTTTTACAAGCAATTGACTACATTTCTCATCGGTGGTCACTAGACTAAATCTTGTAATTACACTTTATTCGGTAGTAAAATTGTGCCGGTTCTCCCAGATTGAATGAAGTAAAAGACCAGTTATTTTCCTAATCATCAGTCTATTGTCTTTCAATACAAATCAAAATAAATAAGACGAATATTTATGACGTGGTGAAATGCAGTAATTTTTGCCGAAAGTGTAGTCAAAACATTAGGCGATTTTATGCAGATTAAAAAATTAATTGTTTGTTGCTATAATAGTTTACAACAACAACAACAATCACTTTTACTTTTTACTCCCAGATATTAGATTACCTAATCCTTTAAGTCCGCCGCCAACTGCTTTGCTGAGGTTTGACAGAACTCCTCCTCCTACTTTCGAAACATTACCGGCTACTTTTGACATATTACCGCTAGCTGCTTGACCTGCCTTTGTCATATTACCTGTAGTAGCTCCACTTGCCTTTGTCATATTACCTGTAGTATTATTACCAGTTGCTGCATATGGCGCTGCTGGAGTTCCTTGACCTGAGAGAGTTGATTACGTCTTATTACCCGCCCCTGTTTTATTTGCCATACTGGCAGATTGAGTCATGTTACTTGATTTCTTAGTCACATTGCCACTCGCATTTCCTGAAGTCGCACCAAGTGCCAAGGATACTGAGGGTGCAGTTGTTAGAATAATGCCAATGGATAGAGCCAGAGCTACCACAAAGACGTTACACACCATTTTCATCATAAGATTAGAAAACATGTAGATCCTTTAATCCTTTCAAGACCAAGAACATGAAACCAAAATACATTTTTTGTATACTTATTAACAGAATCCTCAACGCTGAAGTAATTTTATTCTAGTGTTCCGCATAATATTCTAAAACTTCTAAATGAAAGGAGCATAATAATCCAAGAAACTAGGATATAGATAATTTTGAATCAAAAAGAAATCCCGTTAATAGGCCAAGCATCATTATGCAATTAAAAAAACTAGCAGTAATTTCAATTGTTTTACTTCTTGATATATCAGTAGTACAATATGCATCCAGTTAGATAACACAATGAATTCGAAATCAAATACTAGTACAAGAACTGCAAGGAAAACAACTAACTAAGAGTACAAGCGACAACAAGACTGGTCATAATAATGCTCGGAGCTCCTAAGAGTACTACTGCCCCTGGTTAAACTACGAAGGATTCACTAACCTATATCGTCTCAACATTAACTGCATGAATTTTCCGATTAAATACAGTATTTCATGTGGTGGAAGGCTGTTGGCATGTTAACTCTTCTAGAATCTGAAGTAAAAGCAAATAACAATTCCTAGCAATAAGTTAAACAAGCCTTGTCAAAATGCAATTGAGTGTTAATGATTTTTAGATAAGAAAAGTTTTAGCTTAGCAAAGATGCTTTGACTCATGAAGTGGCATTATATATTTCACATATTTACACGCTCCAAATATCATCTTATTAAATATATCCAAATGCAGAATGTCATTGCTCCTATATTTTGTAGAACCTAATGAAATTAAGAGTACATCTATTGTAGACCAAATTCATTTGTAATAAGTACAATTTCGACTCAATTTTGTATTTGATGCCCTTTAATGGTATTTCACACCATTTATTACCAACATTTATATAATATAAAGATCAAGCTTGTGTATGTCAACAAAAAGAGAATCAGATAAGGCTACGGCAACACCTTCTGAATATGATACTACAGGTGTAGAAACGACTACAACAACTGCATCATCATTATCCGAGCAACGCCACTCAATTGATAGGGCAATAGATGAAACTAAAGATAATCTTAAAAAAACAATCGATGAAGCAAGAAGAGAGATTCCACGAAATACAGAAGCAATTAATGATTATCAAGAACATACTCTACAAACAAGTAAAGAGATTACAGATAGTTACCTAGACTCCCAAAAGGAGATAATAAAGTCATTTCAGTCAGTATGGGTTCCTTATGTAGAAAATATACATTCGATTTTTTGGGATAATTGGGCTTCTCCGCAAAGGATATCTGAAATTTACGCTAGAACAGTGAATAATTGTGCAGATAACGTAATAGCTACAACCAGAATAGCAAACAATGCAATCTTTGCAAATATGGGGGCATTCAGAACATTTATGGACCGTGAGAAAAATGATGCAAAAGAGTTCTCCAGAATTGCAGTTAATACTGCTAAAACATTTGAACAAACAACAAAAGACACTGCCCATGTTTCAACACCAAAATATGGTAGTAATCTCAGATAGGCACTAGAATACCTTCAATCGAAATCATTAGAAAAATAGATTCATGAAACGAAATATTCTTGTTTCTAAACCCATATCTTTTGTCAAATTAGATTAAATAATTTAAAGGTTTTCTAAGAAGATATAGTAAGATTCCTTATAAATATTAGATATATATGTAGAAATGTTTCGTTCTTTTTCTTTATCAAAATGAAGATTTTCGCCTACGAACATGCGAGGAATATTTTTGTAACAGTAGATAAAATGAAATAAATCAAGTCGTATATTAAAAGAAAAAATAACTCAAAGACGATCAATAACATAGCTCGGTATGGATCTTTTCTTGCCTACAACATGGACAATCTCGCTCCATATCGTATCTCTTACTCCTTCCATAGCCTTTACGTCCTCAAGCACGTCTAAAAGTTCC
>JANWJI010000019.1 GCA_025449515.1 Nitrososphaeraceae archaeon
CCGAATCAGGAGCAGCATCACTATCGATAGCTGGATCCAATCCAGAGTCTCATCTAGAAACAACGGCTTCTCAGAGAGCAAATCTTACACGGTAACTCACTTCGGTAGGTACAAAGACTTTCAATTTAGAATTCTCATCGATATAAATAGATCGTTTAGCAGGCGATACGGGGCAGGATGTACTTATTCCAACTGGGATCATTGCATTCTCTGCCGAGATCTCCACGAGCGTCGACTCTACCCTTTAGTGTGAAGCGTAAAATACTTTTTGATAATGACTCAAATCGGTATAGGAGTCATAGTTTTTCATTATCAAAAAATGCGCCCTCAAATCTTCTCCTAACCTACACAGCGTCGTTACACCCTGCGAAATATATTCGACTCGTGCAATGAACTAGAACTAATGGTTCAAGTGCTCATAATAGACTTATTTCTTGCACAGGTTATGGTTAGTATTACTCAACATATGGATCGCTCTTGGATACTCCCACCAAATAGTTAGTACAATGGCTTCCACTAAATAGTATTATAATTCAATGGAATTTCCATATACACTTTGTAAGCGCTGATAAATACCTGCGCAGTCGAGAGAATCGAATTCAACAAATTTGCCGCATATATTCCTCTTTAGAATTTTTCTGATATCCGTAATGCTTTTTCCGCACATAGTGCATGTCGCTCTATGTTTAGTCATAGCGACCTACCAAAGTCGGTCCACGAGTACTGATATACATTACGAATAGTAACAGTGTAATATTTAGTGTTAGTATGATATTAATAGATATGTTAGATTCTTCCATATTTTTATACTAGATCCATAATTTAATAGAATTTCTGAGTTACATTAGTAGAATTAGATGTTAGAAGACTATTGTCCTGTTCTGGAGAAGAGAGATCATTTGCTCTGTCGCTTAATGCAAGCCACGTCTCCAATACTACAATCGATTCGAGACCTAAATGACACTTTTCGTAGACTCTGTTGCGTATTAAAATAAATACAGATAGATTGACAGACGGGGGGATTGAGTGATAGGCGCAGACGTCGCTTGCAAAATAGGGGACGCTGCTTCGCATTCCATGAAAGTCTTAGGCGTGTCGTTCGGTCCAGATGTACTATTCAAATCATACGGATTTTTTAGGGTCTTCAATAGGCTTTTACATTGAGGGTTAGATATAGTCCATCGAAGGACATAGAAAAGTAGAAATCTTCCTACGAAGATCACAGATTAAGATCATGCCAATTACAGATCCTATAAAAAAACAGATAGCACAACAACGTAGACTTTTCTTTAAAATATGCTTCAAATGTGGCGGAAGAAATCCGATTTCAGCATCGAGATGTAGAAAGTGTCGTGGAACACGTTTAAGGCTGAAGAACAGATCGCTGGGTGCGAAGAAGTGAGTGTTGAGTAACTCATGATACTTTTATCTTATTCGTCTATTTAGCTTATTTTGGATTTCGGTTCTGATACGACTAAGCGGTTAGCCTCAAAGTGGAGGATATCTGATCTATCACTATAGCCAGTTGTGAAATTGTGAAGACCTCAGTCAAATTGAAAAACTTAATATCCTTCCAATATGAAAGCATATGGTTAGAGCGTCTAGAGTTTTAATAATGAAGTATCCAAAGATAGTACTAACAGCGGACAGAACCTTGATGTCCCCGTATAGAGGAATTTCACTAGCTTCATTTTTCGGATGTGCGCCAGCCTTAGATATAAACAGAGATCATGGAACATTTTGGTATAAAGTATTAGGTCAACAAGTAACCCCGAGATTGCTTTTCGATTTTATATGTAATCCTATCGAACATAAAAATGGGATCGCCGCTTACGCTCCATATGGATTAAGGAAGGTGGAGTCGGCCCTTCTTAGGGATGGATATAAACCAGAAGACGTAGTAGTAGCCCACCCTGAGCATATTGAGAAATTCATAGGACCTGGAACAGAGCTTATCGGAACATATGAAATGGATCCACTTGGCATGGGTCCTGTTACTATGACGTTTACGTATGGTAGGAAGCATATGTCGTACGATGAATTCTATTGTAGGGATCTTCATTTGAGAATCAAAGCAGCCAAAGAGAAAAGTGGGAGTAAGGCAAAAGTCATTGCCGGTGCATCAGGGACATGGCAATATAATTATGATCCGGCGAAGATCGAAGAATATGGTATTTACGGCATAGTAGAAGGCGACATGGGTGGAATAGGGCCAGAACTAGACGGACCTGGTGCCAGATTTTTTGATGCAGTAATTAACGGTGAGTTGGAGAATTCTAACCCATTTAAGAAATCTGAATTTAAAGTGGACATAAAAGAATTTTCAAGGAGCGATGAATCGAAGCATTATGGGAGGTTTATTCACTATAGTGACGAACCGAAAATGGACGAAATACCAACTATAGTAAATCCAAGCATGCACGGCATGGTTGAAGTGATGAGAGGTTGTGGAAGAGGGTGTAAATTCTGTGACGTAACATTAAGACCATTGAGATATTATCCAGTCGAGAAGGTTCAAAAGGAAATTGAAATAAATATGAAATACGGAGGTATGAAGAGTGCTTGGATTCAGAGCGACGATATATTTGTTTACGGACTTAATCCAAGGACGACAAAGAATATGCAGCCTAATAGAGAAGCATTGGAGGACCTATTCAGGGGTATCATGGAGACAGGCATTGAACATACAAATCCCACACACGGTACTTTAGCTGGGGCTATCGCAGATGAAAAATTGATCCCGAGTATCTCGAAGATTATTAGAGCCGGACCGGAAAATCACATCGGAATTCAGTGTGGTTTAGAGACTGGAAGCATCAGACTTATTGGTAAGTACGCAGACAGAAAACTAGCTCCATTCCGACCAGAAGAATGGCATTGGGTAGTCAAGACTGGAATCAAAACTTTTAATGAGAATTATTGGGTGCCTGCTTTTACGCTTATTATGGGTCTTGATAACGACGAAAATGCGGAGGACAGTTGGGAGACTATACGTCTTATTCACGATCTCGAGATTGAACAACCAGATTCAAAATTCACAGTCACTCCTTTGACGTTCGTACCCATAGGACTCCTCGAAAAGTCCGAATTCTTTGATATAGGTAATACGATGGATCCAGGAAAGCTAGGTGTCATGTATAAGACTTGGCAGCACAATTTCAAATATGGCATTCAAAGATTCATGCGTAAGGTTGGACGACACGATCCTGTGAAGAACCTGTTTTTTGCTGGTTTGGCGAGAAGCCTAGGCGGCGTTCCGTTAACTGCAATGGAAAGATTTGCGAGAAGATTGGGCCCAGATCACGAAAGAGCAATAGAGAAGATAAAAGTAAGCTATTGGTAAATGGTTTAACTCGAACCTTACCTAGTATGTCTTGAACCAGATATAGGTTAGCAATCGACAAGATATATATTTCGTATGTGGCTCATAGAAAACTGATGTATAGGGAGTGACTTAAGAATTGGGAATATTTGAACCCTCTATGCTCTTGGCAGTTTTTCCCTACTTGTTCATAGGCATCTTTCCAGCCTTCGGTTTACTCATAGTTACAAAATTATTGGTCAGAGAAAGGCAAAACAAGAAGCAATCATTTCGCAAAAATGTAGATCAGCGACGATAATTAAACAAAATGTGTTAGTCGGGAATTGATTTTTTTTTGAAGATTAATCTGTTGTTCCCGACAGAATAGATAACCAATTCTTACGGAACCAAACTCATGGAAATTAGCTTTTTCCATGATCTATTTTCAAATACTTCCGGGTCATGTCCCTTCATGTTAACTTTCATAGATGCTCGCTTAGTTAAGTAGAGCGAGAAAGAAGCTATCGATCGCCAAAATCTGTCATGGCGTGTCGAAAGGAAAGAATTGAGTGCCCATCGAACCGCCTTGTGTGCTTTTGGATGATGGGTTAAGGAGTAATCAAGCAAAGATTCTCTTGAGCTAGATAAAACATATCGAGCGTGTTCATAGAGCTCCTCTTTGGTTGCATACTGGGCGAGTCCATCCTTAAATCGACCCTTGCGCATCCCAGTCAAAATCGAATCGATATTGTTATCTGATTCAATGGTGTTACTACATCTTCCGATGGTAGACGCAACATGTGAATCGCTGCCTGATATGGATATCATATTATTATCCTTTGAAAATTTTTCGGCCACAATGTTGGAAAAGGTATCAATATTATTGCTGTTAAACGACTCAATCAAATCGCACATCCGGGCCCGGTCGCGGATACCGTTCGATACTGCGAATGGGTGTGCCGCGCATGAGATTGCGCTTTGTGACCTAATTTCATCCAATGTTTCTTCAAGGCTCATACCACTTTTTATTTCCTTGTTGATGCCATACGCTAAGACGTGTCCAAGGTTATTTAGAGTAACTTCTTGTCCTGGATAGACTCTAATCCCATTAAATTTCTCGTGATTCTGTTGATACTCCAACATCTGAATGTAGCCATCAAGTGTATTGTGATTTGTAATGAACAATACATTTATCCCTTGGACTAAAGCACTTTCAAATTGTTCCTGGATACTGACGCCACAATCAAAAGGAATCCTGTCCGAATTGTTTCTGTAATTTGAATATATATTATGACAATGAAGTTCTGCCTTCAATATCTGAGCCGTAGTTAATAACCTAAAAAATGAGCGTGACCCGCCAAATATATATATATCTGACAATATCGAACCAAAAATGAAATTAGATTCGAATAGAATATTCGAATAGAAAAATCGCTCACGAAATAAAATGCTTTTGGCCCAACAGTGTCCTACTAACATGCCTGTTCGTAAATTTAGCTATAAAAATGTTAGAACGACAAGATTTTCTTGCCAGTTAAATTCCACTTCTAGGAGATTTAGAAACAGTTTTGTTACTGTACTCATAAAGAATGGTCATCTTGGTTCCGCTTTTTGACTTTTTGAAGAAGAAAAGCAAGGTTAAATCCGATATCCCAACCTATGGTACTGAAGTTAAAGACAACAAAACTGAAAATGCTGATGACGTGAGTGTTACTGGTGATGGACGTAATTCACACAGTCCAGGCACTCTGCAAGATAGTGCAAACGAGAATAGCAGGGAAATTTCAATTCCAGATGCAGCACTACTTTTACGTTCACAGGAGGAGATAAAGGTCAAGGACCTGGTAGAGGAGCTATTACCAATAAAATCGTCTGTTGAGAAATTATTAAGAAGTACTGAAAAGATAGCAGACGATCTTGAAAAAGAAAATATTAAGGTCGAAGAGCCGCGCTTTGAATCAATTGTCGAGAATTCGAGAAGAACTATAATCTCTTCGTTGAGAAAAGAAATTTCATCAGAAATCATCTCAATATCTACACTGGAGGATGCAATGAAGTTTGAAGCCAGATTGGAATCCATAGTCAACAGATTTAGTGCTCTGAGTAGTTCTCATAGCAGAGTCCTCAACGTATTCGTAAAAAAATATGCCTCAAAACTACAGAGTGAATCTAATACCGTTTCTAATTTGTCCAGAAAATGCAAATCAAAGATAACTGACTATCAAAAGTTCGAGGGATCGATCACGAACACGGAAGTCTTGTTGACTTCCCTCTCCGGGCAAGTTAATTCGATCAAGAACGGTCGCAATGCAGTTGACAGTTTTGGCTCAGAAATTAAGATTTTGCAGGATAAAGTTGATGCCCAGGTAAATGAACTGCGTCATCTGGAATGTACCAAAGACTATTTAGAAATCTCAGCTATCGAGAATGAGTCCAAACAGCTAGAAATTGAGGAGCAGGAAATTCGCCAACAAACTATAGATTTATTCGGACATGTTAACAGAGCCATTACTAAATACTCTTATGGCCTACCTACAAAAAAAGACTTGTTTATAAAGCTCCAAACCATGGTAAATGAGCCGTGGAAAATCTTTTATCACGACGGTTTGTTGCAAGAGCCGGCTAGCAATGGACGAACACATTCCCGGGATTACCGTACGCCAAAAGAACAGAATAAAGATGACCAAACCAATGATTTCTTCCAATACCTTTCAATCCTTCTGGAAATACAATCTGCGATCACAAAAGGAAAGATAGATCTCAAGGATTCTGAAAAAGTGAGCTATTATCTAAAACAGATCCTTGAATTTTTGCCGAGTTTTAATTCTAGACTCGGCGCAATTCGTGCCAGAAAGCACTTTCTGAAGGAGCAGAAGGAGAGTTTTCAAATGTTGCGGAAGATAACTACGATAAGGGACAGTATTAAAGTGAATAAGATGTCTATCAGTGAAAAGCGGAGGAAGCTCGAATTACTCGAATCCGAACTATCACAAAAGCAGGGGGACCTGAGAACTCTTGTATCACGATCTCAAATTGAATTTTCCAATATTGTCGGACAGCATTATGATATAATATTTTGAATGGTTGCTACCAGACGACATAATTGAGTAAGTCTTTTCATCACCCGAGGAGATATTTGGATTAAATTTAGCCTCACAACTGATTTCACGCACGCATGCGTATCAACTCCCATGAAGGTCTTTTACACTAGATTACTTGATACCTACTTGAATGGGATTACCCTCGCGTGATTCGCTGCTCATGAATTTATCTCCAGAACACGGAAATCACTCCTAGACCCATTATTGCTAACCCGCCATATACCACGGGTATGACGCCAATTGCATTCGCGCCGATAGAAATCGCTATGCCTGACAGTATCATTATTGCTTCTCCTATACGTCTCTGGTGTTTCATAGACTGAGATTAAGATCTACGCAAGATTGGAATATAAAAATTTAATTATTTCTTATATGACCTACAGGATAGGACGGTAGAAATCTGGCGCCTACTGGATTTCTGAAGCCTCGAAGAAGTGATAGCATCTGCATTGAAACAACTAATTAGCAGAGTATTTGAATCTCCACTTTCACCAGATACCAACATTATGTGCTTGTAATGTGTATAACCTGTTATTCTTTACTATTTGGGTGCTATAAGTCATAAATATGTGTATCCTTAAAATTTACATAGAGATAGTGAAGGCTGATGTATAGGGTTCAAATTAAGGACAGATCACGCAAACTTGGATATAGATCAGGGTTATCTAATTTAGGTCATATTTTTCTCAGTTTTTATAGTTATAGACGCCCAATCGGACCAATTGTCAAAACCGAATGTTACATTGGTGGGAGGTAATTTCCTTTAGCCAGTCTTAAAAGGAGAATACTCGTCGTTGATGATGAACCAGATGTAGTCGAATCATTTAAAGTTTCGTTGGAGGATGCGGGTTTTGATGTAGACTCATACACAGATCCCAGTACAGCGATTTCAAATTTCAAAGCTAAACGCTACGACCTCTTAATTATAGACGTCAGAATGCCTTCAATTGACGGGTTTGAACTCTATGAACATCTACATAAAATAGATCCTGCACCAAAGGTTTGTTTTATTACGGCCTATGAGATTAACTATCATGCTTTGAGAGAGATCTTTTCATCGCATGATCAAACATGCTTCCTCAAAAAACCAATAGAGATGAGCGATTTGATAAGTAGAATAAATCTAGAGCTTGCAAATTCTCAATAACATTCCCAAAATATAGCAAGCATCGCCCTAGATTTGTTTTTCGGCAAGTACGAAAAATCCACAAAGAGAAAGCGAATTTAGAACTTAGAAGGCGAGGATGATCCTGAGTTATCTCTGAGGTAAATGTTCCATGGTATTGATTAGTTCTTGTATTTTAATTGCAAATGGGTGCTCTGGAAATTGTAATGCCGTCAAGAACTCCTTTCTCACGAATTGGATATCACAATAACAGGGGACTGAGGAAATAACATTCATTCTTAATTCGTCAGAAAGCATCTTAGATATGTCAGTATGAATCCCTTGCATCTGACTTGAAATGTTCGCCCCTAAACTTAAACGACCTAGTGAATCGGACTCAGTTTTTACATTTCCAGTTGGACTGCTTTTGTCACTAGTCCTTGTCGGCAGTGTTTCAAAAGTTGAAAAAACATCTGAATCGGAAAATTGATCGGTAGTTCGTGTTGCCGAGCCACCGCTACTTTGCGGTAAGCTATGCGGTACGCAATAACCAGAAACCCTGTTAAGGAGAAGAAAAGACCTAGTACCAAATTTCGTAAATGATGTATAAATCTCGTCTACTATTTTTTTAGTACCCTCAATATCGAGGTCTCCCATTTTCAGTGTCAAGAATAAAATATCAGCAACAGCCAAGGCATTTATGGACCAGTATCTAATTCCAGGACTCGTGTCTATGACTATGTAATCAGAATCATAGCTGGAGATCAATTGCTCTCGCAATAGGATAAACCGTTTGAGGAACTGGCGCCTCATATTCTCATTTACACCTCCTTCAAGCCTGAAAATATCTTCCTTTCTGGTGCTACAAAACCCTACCCACAGCTTTCCAGATTTCTTAGATTTCTCGTTTGAATCAGAGTCTGACCTGTCAGATTTGACTCCTCTAATAGATTTGGGATCAGTTGGATAAGAAGTGCTATCCTTTTCTCTTTTTGAATTTCTAGAACGATCGTTCTGTTCTAATCTGGTTTTATGCGTATCTGTCACCTTTGAGAGCGAGTCATTCACAAGAGATGTCATATCGACCATAACGTCCTCTACTTCAGCATTTGAATAGAGGTAATCATTAATCGATTTGCTTGGCTCCACGTCAAAATATGATTGAAGGCTTGGAGCATAAACATCAAGATCGATTAAGGAAACCTTATAACCTTCCTTTGTCAGGGATGCTGCAAAATTAGCCCCTATTGTTGTCTTGCCAGTACCACCTTTATAGGAATGAAAGGCAATACATTTAGTCAATTTTTTGCTCACCCGTAATACAAATATCCTCATATAAAGAATTTCCTAACATTTGCTTGCCAACGTCTGCGAAACAATAGTCTACGATAAACTAAGTCTAAGGTGACTTTGCAACATTTAATCTCTTAGTTAATTGTTGTACTTCCAGACATAGGTGACAATTTAGCTTACAAACATGGGTTACACTCCTGTCAGGAAGTGAATCCATATAGAAATCAGAACAAGGTTTAATCTAATACATGAGAAAGAATGGACTGGTGGTACTGTATCTATTATTTGTAAAAGATATGGTATATCCAGAAAGACGTACTACAAGTGGAATAAGAGATACAAACAGAAAGGGAATAGAAGGTCTATCCAATAACTCAAGAAGACCTCATAATATCAAGTACAAG
>JANWJI010000020.1 GCA_025449515.1 Nitrososphaeraceae archaeon
GGAATTCATTCGGGGTTATATGCAAGGATGGTGCTTGACTATGAAATCGGCGGAGCCTGGTGATCATGGGATGGACGAGAATGAAGCATCATTTGATTGTGATAAAACCATTAAAGATCCAGAGTCTGCGGATTGGTATGTATGTGGAGGATCACCAGAGTTACACGGTGCAGATTATCGTAAGTGTCCGCAGCCAACCTCGGGTATGAAAGGAAATGAAGATAATAGTAATTAGCTCGCTTGTCGTCGTCGTATTGCTTTCGGCCATTGCACCGAATGTGATGGCAAATCAGGGGTATTGGACAGCAAGTGACTCAAATCTTCCAAAGGGACATGCAATATTCCTGCAGGAAAAGCGATTCTTGTCCCGGTTAATATACTAGAGTGCTCCTTCAAGGAGTTTAATGTAAAAACTGAACAAGATTTAAAAAAATGTGCTACTGAGGATGAATCAAGTAATCCTGGTCTATTTTTGTCAGTAGACGGTAAAGAGCTCAAGGACTTGCAAAAATACCGAATCCCTACAAGAGCGTTTGATCTATCTTTTCCTAAAAATGGTATTTTTGGAGTAAGTTCACTAGGCCCCACGCGAGCTGTATCTGATGGTTATTGGGTCATGCTGCAGCCACTTCCTCCTGGCAAACACCAAATACATTACCGTGCCACCTTAACTGATCCAAATACTCAATTGTTTTCATATAATGCCGAAGTCAAGAATAATATCAATGTCTCTTGACTAATAATCATAGTCTGCAGTTTTGATAAGTAATACAGATTGATATTATCACCTAGAGAAAACGCATAACAAACAAAATATTCGATATACAATTCACAAATAATTACAAAGTAACATGTAGCCATGCTTACACCGTCAGTGTAGTGTATTAGTATGCGTCATCATATTCGCAATATCCTATTGTTTGCTTATGAACAATAGTTGATTCATTAGTTCTAGGGCATTTTTATATTATTGTTTATCCACATTTTCCAGACATACTTACGACTCCATATGCTGCAGTTGTTTAGTCATTTGTCATTTGTCATTTGTCATTTGTCATTTGTCATCGTACGAGCACTTACAAGGATGTAGATGACGCAATCGATAGTCACTGTAAAATACACGTCAACAATAATACCCGACCGCTAAGCGACTTGGCTATATTATATCAGTGCAGGTAAAGGAATATCAGGGTGTGTACGCTCGTTCCAACAGTCTATACAAAACTCGCCGGAGTCATGAAATATGACGGCATCCTCTTCTTTACAATTTTCGCATTTATTACATTCAGAATATGAATTAATTTGATTGCTCATCGTCTAGCTACGCCGGAGGAAAGTTATAAGTACATTGTATTGTATCTTATAGTTGATTTGTCCCTACAACAGTCGTTGTATACCTCCATGTCAGACTAACATAGAAAACTCTTCTTGTAAACCTGTTATAGTAATCAATCCATATAGAACATGAGTTCAGAAAATTTATTGTAACAGAATTTCAGGTGTAAAGTATATTATTATACAACTAGTTATTTAGTTCGTACTTAGTTGACACACAATGGAATTGATATAGATGAGTTCATTTTGCTTACCATTTATCCTACTGCAGTAATTTTTGCGATAGGATATATCGCAAGGAAAATAAATTTGGGTGAATCGCTAAAGTACGCTATCCAAGCGGCTGCAAGTATTATATTTTCCATCGTTTACCTGCTAACCATACCTAATGGGGGGGCACAAGGTCTTGCTTTAGTCCTCTTGTTATTTGGTCTAGTCTTATTTTATATGGCGAGAAAGGAGAAGCTAACCTCTCCTATAACCTAAATCTAATGTCTATTTTGAAATGGAAATTAGATCTCGGATCGAAATTGCTGCTATTTTAATTCATTTAACATATAAGATGATTCTAGTTAAGAGGATCCCTAAAAAATTTCCCGTTTGGCTTAGACCATTGACTCGTTCTTATATGCATGTTACTTACCTTGCCAACGGCCACGATTGTAACGCATTACGCGTTGGTTATAGTGTCAGTCAGTAATTTAACCACAACTCATTTATTAATACCTATGGTAATTACTTTTGTTCATAGTATAACAATACAGGAGCAATAACGAGGGCTATTAATTTGAATAACTTAGTATCGAATTATGATCGCAAATACTATCTTCAGCTCGTTGTTAGGAGACCGTTACTAAACGGTTTGGATACGAAACAAACTTGTGAAATATTTTAATCGGATCTACAACACATTAATGCAAAGATATGGTCTGTTCGATATGGATGGGAAATAAAGGGTCGTTTCGTTTCGGATCTCGATGCGGCTTAATATTCGCCAAGCAGATGTTAGAAACCTCCCCAATAAAACGACTGACACCAAAACTGGTTGTGGCAACAGAAAAGTAAAGATGCATTTGTGAGTTCATAACCTATCTCAGCGATCCGCTATCTTAGCTGGAATCTATAATTTAGTGTCACTTTTTTTCTCGACCAGATATGAATAGAAAGACCGTCCTAGACTAGTCTAGCGTCCTATTATGACAATAACCTGATTTCATATCGATATCGTTGATAGAACATGCTGATTAGAACCAAGATTACTAGGTAGAATCCTTAATTATTGTGCCCAATTTCTATGGTAATGATGATTATTTACTAGTGTGAGTAGATTTGTATGTCGAGGCTTTATTGAACGAATAATACTTGTAGCCAAAAAAAGAGGCAATTACAAAGTTAGGCACTGACAATAAAAGGAAAAAAAATGAGGAGTGCAATGACGACATGAATAAACCGAATATACCCGCTGAGCCTGCAATTATAACCAAAAATAGCATGGTATTTTTCTGAACTGGCAAGATTGTAAATATATGTCTGCGCTATAAAGACCTTTCAGCAAATTTTCAAACTCGATCTCCTGTAGTATTACTAATAATTGCCTTTACCTAGCCTATACGCACCGAAGTCATTAGTATTTCATCGTGATAGTTCATCTCTACATTGATCATTAACAAATATATTCATACACTCTATAGATGCTCCCGACATTTAAATTGGAAGGGTAATTCCATTTCGCAGTATCAAGTGTTATCTCACGGAGAGCTACCACATTATTGAGATAAACTCCTTCATTCGTTGATCGACCTAAAATATTATAAACTGACTCACCCACTAATATCTGATTAGCTTGGGTGATAGAAGCTATTTTTGATGCTATGTTAATTGCAGAACCTAAAATGTCGATATGCGCCTTTTGAACGTCCTTTCCATACACAACTACCAAAACTTCCCCGTAGTCGATGCCAATCCTGACCTTAATATCAGGTAATTTCATCTCTCCAAAAATTGGGGATATGATATTCTGAATAACACCAAGTATAGCCTTAGAACAGCTCATTGCATTGACGCAAGCCTTTTTAGGATCGTGCCCTGCTGGAAATAACACGATAACCGCATCTCCTACATACTTAAACACATATCCACCGTAACCAGATACAACAACGCTTACCTCTTGAGCAAATATCTGAATCAACAGGGCAAACCTGTCTTCTTGTAACGACAGGCTCATTTGAGTCGAATTGTTGATATCCACGAATAGGAAAACGAAGTTTGTTTTCGAGTTCACATGCCTCCTCAACAGTTTCCTGCTTTCTTGGGTTGACATGTCAAGTTGAACTCCATCTCTCAATGATTTTCTTACTCTTGCACGGATTTGGTCGAATAAGGAACCCGCAGGCAGTTCATCGCTTACAATGTCCATGAGCTATCGTTCCCTTGCAATCAAAAAATAACTTGAAGGTAGGTTCCTAACCATAATCATTCTTGATTCTAAGATCATATATTTGTTCGATCAATCCATATATATCCTAAGTCGCATCAATTTGATTGCGCAACGATCGATCCATGACCATTTAATCAAACGATTCGGCGTCTTGCCAATATATTTCTAGATAATACATATATGCTAATGCATGAATATACCATCGATAGATCCAGACCAGATGTCAGTTAAAGTAGATCTTGTACAGTCTCTATATAGTGTAATAGAAGAACTTGGAAAACAGAATATTCAAAAAGACCTTGTAAGTTCAGGTCTTCAAGCGTCAAGAAAATATATACGGATTATTATGGATACTTGCCTATTGAGGCTGCGAAACCTCTCAAAAATCGAAATTACCGATGACATGATACTAGATCTATGCGAAGCTCTCTTACATTTCATGCTTACAGCCTCGACCTTGCCTTCTGCGCGGAAGATTGAGGTCGATAGAAAGCTAAGAATCGATTTAGTCATTCCAAATGTACAATGCTTAATGAAAACTCCTCAGAAGGCAGTAGTTATTGCTATTGTCCGCGAGCCAGAGAATATAGAAAGTATCTCACAGCTTGAATCTGTTCAGCCTAACATTAATAACATCTGGTTAATTTCTGCTAGACCATTACGAATACCAGATCTCAGAAATTATAGTGTATTTCATATAGGTCTCTCGAAGAGATTCTGCGATATTATTATTGATATAGAAAAGTTTTTGAGAAAATCTGGAGACAAGAGCATGAGGTTTGTTCATTCCTAGGTGCCTTACTTATGGACGATGATCGAAAAATCGACTGTTTAGGAATTTCAAGGTATTGGCCTGCATTGGTTAGGGTCACTATTGCTTTAGATATATCATAAATTTGCCATCCGAGAGCCATTGTCTATGCTTTATATTAATTATATCTGTTGAATTCGTTAACCAGATAGGACTATTGGCTTTCATTGCCAACATTAACAAATCTGAGAAATCACGATCCATTACCTAGTCATACCAAATTATTGACCTTTATGTTCCTCACGCACTAATGCAAATTCATCCCCCAATTTTACCCGTAAGTCAGCCCGCCTGATGTAACCTTAAGCAATTAGATACTATTTGGCTTCATTGTTGAGTAATTTAGCAATATGAAGCTCGGACACTGTCTTCCAATAAGAATTTCAGATCATAATTATATTATACTAAGCAGGTCCTGAATAATTAAGTTAATAAGTTAGATATTCTAATATAGACATTTATAGATACGGGAATGAGCTTCTTGAGTACCCAAGTAAGACAATCAGTATTAGCCGCCTTGGCTGACCGGGAAATTGTCAAGATTTTGGATTGCGCATTGGTTAGGCAGAGATCAGTTAACGAGGTGATCAGGGAGTGCAATATTCCTCATACTACTGCATATAGGAAAATTAAGTGGCTCCTAGATAAAGGACTCCTCTTATCGACTAGGAACGAAATTACCGAAGAGGGGAAGAAGTTCACATTGTTTAGAAGTGTTTTCAAATCACTTAGAATTAATTATGAATATGGTAATATTGTCGTATTCGCAGAGTACAATATTGATCCAGTTGAAAGAGTAACAGAAAGATTACTATCCCTACGTTGAATCAAAAACTTTTTTAGCGGTTGGAAAAAGTCACAAAAGATAACGGTTACATCTCGAAGTTATCAGCGAGTCGCTTTTGAGACTTGTGATAATAGTAAAATCTGAACCATATAAGCACGCTAAAAAAAACCATGGCGACAACGTGAATTTCCAACCCGATCTCCTCAAAATTTTGGGTTATGAATAGACCGTTCTGTTGCAAAACGTTCGCGATTTCGCCCATAATCCAAATAATAATAAATATCGAAATCTGAGATTGAAAATTCCTAATACTTCTGGATTTAATTACAATCCAGAGAAATATGCCAAGGGCCAGGACTAGAAGAGGAAGTGTTAAATTATTTGAAATATCGTCAGCCGATTCGACAATTACTATTTAGGCCCACCTCTCATCTTTTTTGTAAGTATAGAACTTGGATATAAAATTCGTATCATGATGATGCCAAACACGATTAGGATCACGACGGATAGCGGCTCGAGGAATCCATCTCCCAACATATGATATCCCAATAGCTCAGCGAGGTGATAAAGACCGTGTATCACAACAAACAATGTCAAAATAATCGTTAGAGTCCTTATTCCAAATTTATTACCGCCGTTAATGCTAATGCTGATATATAAGGGAATTATCGCGGCGCTGAAAATGGCAATAATACTAATAACATGAAATGACGTAGTGTACAAATTACTATGTTCACTATTGGAGTCAGGCAATTAATAAATGATAGAACCGGCGACATACCTATCAGATATTATTGTCTTGCGTCATAAAATTCCAAATGTAAGATTGAATTCACTTTCGAAATTCCCAATTGTAGTATGTGATTCCATTTGAAATTTTTGCTTTAATAATAATATCTGTTGGTCGTTTCCTTGAAGGATATGATAATCGAAGCCTCAGATGTATGGCAACCATCTTGAACTAACATCGTAATTTTGAAGAATTCCGACAATCATGCGATGACCAACAGTCGTTGAAGAATAATGATCATTTGTAAGTTAGGGAAATGTCAGGAGTTTTACTTCGAACCTCGCTTACAATCGAAGTTATACTTGTTTAGTAATCTGTGGCTGGACTGAATAGACTCGAATCTTTCACATCTGTTACTTCTAACTTGTTATTGATGATGGATGGGTTAGATGAAATAATTATGTATTTCGAATATTCCAACTTTATTCTGATTAGTATAATAATATTATAGGCTTGCTGCGTTTGAGTCTTCTCTATCTTTGCACCCGCCATATGTGATGGCCTCGCTACGTCCGGTTTTGGTATAGCGCGACATTGAATTATTCAAGCAATATTTTTTAAGAAAGTCCCGCGAAGATTACTATGATTAATGTTCATACCAAGATTAGAGAAATATAAATATCCAGTTGATGAAGATTATCGACATTTTCTAGATTGCGAGACACGTAAACAAGGAAGGTTAAATGAATGCGGACGTTGCAAATATGTTTGGGACCATTGGTATGGGACCGACATCCCATGTGATGGGAATTCCTATCCCTAATGGTTTGATGTGCCCGTCTCTTTTCTGCACGACGGTGATTTCATTTCATCCTAAGATACACCTGCTGAATGACTCATCGTTTCTTCTAGTTGTTCCTACTCCTTCGAAGTTTGATTTTGAGGATCCACATCTATAGTTACCAAGTGTAGATATCTTTTACAGAAAACTCAGGGACTAATTCTTTTGGACCACTACCATGAAATGAAATAATTCTAGCAGTGATGTTGTATCTTATCGAAAAGCAGAACAAATTATTGAATCGCGTTTAGTGTGTACACTTTTATTCATTTCAATAGTGCATCAAATCATTTAGATTTGTTAAATTTCGATTGTTAGGAAGAAAGAAAGCCGTATTGAACCGACTAATGTATAACTGTACATATGCGTGCTGGCTGGCAAGCAACTATCTGAACATGCAACTTTGTAGACCTACTGTTCACTCAAGGTATGCAAGGCGGCAAGATTTGTGCTGTGGCATCAATCCAGGCAGTTTATCTGATGTAGCTCATATCGAATATTCAAAGATACTCACAAGTATAGCCAGTGATGAAAGGCCAATTTCTTTTTTTTAAGGATAATCGTATAAGATATGCGATAAATATTCTATAACAATTATGTAGTATCTTCTTTTGATCTAATCTATAGGATTTAACATGAATTAGAATTAAATAAGGAGAAGTTATTCTCTATTATAACTAGAAATGAAACCTGTACATAGATCCAGGACAGAGATAATAGGAGCCATTTTGGAATGTGCTAACGGAAACGTTATAAGGATAACTGAAATTCAGTTCAGAACATACTTATCGTATAATCTATTAAGAGAATATTTGAAAATACTTATCGAAAATGATCTTTTGGAATATATTGAGGGCGAAAGATCTTTCAAGACAACTCCCAAAGGAATGCATTACTTGGAAGTTTATAATAGAATGGGAGAGTTGGTAGTTCAAAACACCTTTGGCAAGAGAACTAATAAAGTAAGCGCCTAATCTTTTGCCAACCGTGCAACATACCAAATTCTACTACAATTTTAAATTAGATTTTTACTATTAGCATAGTTCTGTAAATCTATAAAACGAAACTAAGGTATATTTGCTTAGTAATAAAGTAACTTGTGAAATCATACCCTCTTTGTCTTGTGAGAATCGTATATTGATTTTTGAGTCTATATTCTTTTCCCGCGAGTGTATATTCCAAATTCGGAAGATGTATTCCTATTCGTATTTTAGATTATAATGGTCCGGGCAGATCAGCAATTTCTAATTTATCTCCTAGTATCTAACCTTGAGAAGGTTCATTTTTCTTGTGAAGTTCGACCGTTCCAGATCAACTGTAAGTGACTTATCATAGTGTGACGAGGAAGAAATGTTTGAAATATTAACACAAATCTAGGAATGCTATAGGAATGGTCAGTTCTTTACCTAAAAGCAGCAGTAACGGTATCCCTGAGATTAGTTTGATCCATATGTAAATCAAGCGAGCTGAAATTGAGGAAATAGATGACAATTACTGTTCATTAGTAAATCCTACTTATTTTCGTTATATCTAGCATATTTTTCCATGAAGCCTCCCTCTGGTGAATCCTGTTCCAAGATGTTTTTCCCAGTGAACCTAAGAAAGACATCATTCAAGGTTGGTCTTCTCAAATCTACATGTCCAACATCGTTGTCTTTAATTACCGCCCTGAGGATCGGGACTAAATTGAGTGATGCATCATCTACATGGACAGCAACCATCCCTTTCTCTTTGTCAAGTTCCACCTTGCGTACAAATCCGAATTGTTTCAATATATTTCTAATATCCCCTATAACACTGTCTTGGTGACCCTTATTCATTATCTCGATCTCTATGACCTCTCCTCCTACATTTTCCTTAAGCCTAGTTGGTGAATCAAGCGCAATTATTTTTCCCCTATTGATAAATCCGATTCTGTCGCATAGTTCGTCAGCTTCTTCCATATAGTGTGTAGTCATTACCAATGTAATTTTCTCATGCTGTACTAATCCCTTAATATAATCCCACATTATCCCTCTGCTTTTGGGGTCCAGGCCTAGAGTTGGTTCATCAAGGAATATCACCTTAGGCTTATGAAGCAGGCCCCTAGCAAGTTCCAACCTCCTTCTCATTCCACCAGAGTATTTTCTTACTTGATGGTCTTTCCTATCGATAAGACCTACCAATTCTAATACTTCGAGAATTCTCTTTTCCCTTATGTGTTGAGGAACACCATAAAGCAAGGAATGTAACTTCAAATTCTCGTACGCTGTGAGCATGTCATCGCTACTGGGCGCCTGAAAGACAATCCCTATACTTGACCGAACTTTTGAAGAATCTTTAACCGTATCGAAGCCATTTACAAGAGCAGTGCCATAAGTAGGCTTTAGCAGCGTTGCAAGAATATGGATGAGAGTGGTTTTTCCTGCACCATTAGGTCCTAAAAGCCCAAACACTTCGTTGTCGAAAATATCAAGATTGATCTCATCCAAAGCTACCATGCTATCATATTTCTTGACTAAATTGCGGATCTTTATCAGTGAGCTTAAAGCACCACCAGTTAATTCTTCATGGAGCAGAGTTATGCTTTTCCAAATAACTCAAATTCCGCCATATTAGTATCGTTATTGTAGTCTTGTCCTACTGAAGCAAATTGCTCAGATATCGGTCACTTAATCGAAGTATAAGCGGCCGCAATTTGAGTTTTGATATCAGCTGACTGCAGTGAGCTTTGAATAGTGTTAACTGAAGCAGGTTCGGTTCTATTTTTTCTTATCGATATAACCAAGGCGTTATTTCTTGGTTGAATATCCAAGAAAGTCCTAAAGGTTAAAGATTTAGCGTAGACTATTCTGTGTGGTCTTATCTCCTCGATGACATTGCTACCGAGCGATTTCACGAAGTCGCGGATTTCAAGTAGTATCTGTCTGGGTTCCTGTTCCAAAGATAATAAATGACTTTCAAATGAAATGTCTCTTGCCTTATCTGAATAGAGTCCGAAATTCATATGTGAATACATAACTTTAGAGAGTATTTTAAGTATTGTAAGCGTTGGTCTTCGACCGTGAAAACATATTTTTCTTGAGAACTTGTTATCTTAAATTGCCTGGCGAACTGTAGGTGAGATTGGTGTAATCTGAGAAAAGAACCCAAGACTTTGTACCGTAAATTAGCTAACGGCGTTTTTTTATACCAATTGTGTGAATGGTGTCCTTAACTAGCAAATAGGTTTAACATTACAATTGAATAGACGATAAGGTCTAGATCGATTTCAGTGTTTAGAAACCGTGTTATGGGCCTAGATCGAATTCCCGTAGACGACACAAATCTTGAAATTTCCTTAGCAGTGAAGTTTATTTCTGGCCTCAATTTTTGTAGTACTCCGGAATTAGATATCTCTAAAGACTAATGGATGCTAACCTCACGAAACGAAAAAAAATTAGTTGGACATTGCTTCTCTGTCCACTTTCTTGAGTACTTACTGGGGTACTGCTGGCTTACTTGTTGGTTTGAGTGTTAGTAAGCTTCCTGAATACCCCATCAGTGGCAGTCACTATGCCGGTTTCTACAAGCGGTCTCTCATCCAATGCTTTTTCCATTGCTTTATTGCTTAGTGTGATTGCTTCATCGATACTTAAATTAGGATTGTACTCTCTTTGGAGCACATCTAAGGCAATGTCAGAATAATGACCTATAGCAAAGCCAGATCCATGAAAAAAGGTCCCGCTGGGGTCAACTTGGTACAACTGAATACCTGTTTGATCTCTTCCAGAAATTATTATAGAGGCGGCTTGTGGTCTTACAGCGTAGATTGTATAATTATGTAAGTAGGAGCTAAGATATTTTGCAAGGGAATTGACATCTATCGGGCTTTCGTAAGAAAGCCGATGTCTCTGGGCTGCTATCCTTATCTCATCAATTAATTGTAATATGTCGCCGATATATCCAGAACCAGTAGCGCCTATATGCTGGTCAATGGTAAAGATCTTTTCAGCGGGCTCGACTAGCGCCTTGGTTGGTTTAATATGACTCGAGATCAATGCAAAGGTTGGTGTTTTTATTCCAATGGTCGTTGATCCTCTGCTTACAGCTTCTAGCGCACTATCTACTAATACTAGTCGTCCTTCTGGACCATAATAGTAGGGATATCTAGTATTGTTACCAACTGCCGTGCCACCAATTTCTGACATTTCTAATTCACATGCTCCTGTTGTGGAAGTTGTATTACATTTGGAATCACCAAAGCATCGATCCCGTTCCCTGAACCAGGATCTCTCTCCATTGCAGCTGATACCGCTTTTTCAGCAATCTGTTTTGCCTGCTCATTAGTCAATTCACTCTGATATAGATTTTCAAGAACGCCATAGGCAACTGGAGCTCCAGACCCTGACGCTGCAAATTCCTCACCAGTTATGGCACCACTCATGTCCGCTACATAAACATGTCCGCCCTCGCTATCAACTCCTGCGACTATCAATTCCACAAAGTATGGTTGGTAGTTCTTAAGACCAGAGTATGCCAAGTTGGCAATCAA
>JANWJI010000021.1 GCA_025449515.1 Nitrososphaeraceae archaeon
TACGTTCTCATATGGCGATGTCAAAGTTGTAGGGAATTTGCTAGGGCTTACAAATGCGTTGGTTGTGGCCTAGAGGGACCATAGATGAGTAGATTAGTAGCACGAATCAAAATTCTACCTGCGGAGGCCGATACAGATCTAAACAGATTAGTGGATGCACTTAGTGATCAAATTCCCAAAGGTATGGAGCTTAAGACTCACGTGACGGAGCCTATAGCATTTGGAGTGAATGCTATTCTTGGAGATTTTCTGATTGATGATGAAGAAGGGCAAATGGACAAGCTAGAAGAATCCATCAAGAACACGGAAGGAGTTGGTGAAATTGATGTGGTTAGCGTTAGTAGGCAGTCTGTAAAAATGAAATAATTAGTATGAATGGACTTCGGCCGGAGGCTGTACTAGTACACATTTGAAAAGACCTCAAGGTAAGAAAAATAAAGATCAGGGAGCTATCAAGAAAATTCAATTAAGAGTAGCTGAAGCAAAACATCGTGATGTGGGTAAGCGCAGAGCGAGAATAGACCCAGAGCCTATGCGTCAGCTTGGCATAGAACCAGGTCAGGTAATCGAATTGATAGGCAAAAGAAATACTGCAGTTATAGGATGGCAAGCTGATGATGAGCAGGGCCGTGATATTATTAGAATCGATGGACAAACAAGAAAAAATGCTGGCATAGGAATCAATGATTTGCTTTCGATAAAACCAATAAAGGCGAAACCTGCAAAAATGGTGGTTTTGCTACCACTTGCGAATAATAGTGTTGTTATTGATAAAGAATTTTGTGAATTTGTAAAAAATAGGCTGCGCGGTTACCCAGTTACAGCCGGCGATGAGATATCGGTTATCATTCTGGGAAATTCCATGGACTTCAAAGTCGAAAAGGTGGTTCCAAAGACTATAGCAAAGATTGATAGTTCAACAAAACTTAGTATATTGGCTGAATCTACTGTTGACAAGAAGCCTCGAATTACGTACGAAGAGATTGGCGGTCTAAAAGACCAGATAAAGCGTCTCCGTGAGATTGTTGAATTACCTTTAAGGCACCCGGAGGTCTTTACACGGTTAGGAATTGAACCACACAACGGGATTCTCATGTACGGATCTCCAGGCTGCGGCAAGACACTGATCGCTAAAGCCCTTGCTTCAGAGTCAGAAGCTAACTTTTACATAATTAACGGTCCAGAAATAGTCAATAAATATTACGGGGAGACCGAAGCACGGTTAAGGGACATCTTTAAAGAGGCGCGGGATTCGGCTCCTAGTATAATTTTTATTGATGAGATAGATGCTATTGCGCCAAAACGAGAAGAGGCATTTGGAGATGTAGAAAAGCGAGTTGTTGCACAATTGCTTGCGCTCATGGACGGCATGTCAGAACGCGGGAATGTAATCGTTCTTGGGGCCACGAATAGGCCCGAGAGCATTGATCCGGCTCTGAGACGTCCTGGGAGATTTGATAGGGAGATTGAGGTTGGAGTACCAAATGTTGAGGGCCGACTGGAAATTCTTCAGATCCATACTCGTGGAATGCCTTTAGCGGCCAATGATGTCGACCTTAGAAGTTTGGCGGCTGAGCTTCATGGGTATACTGGTGCTGATATAAAAGCTCTCTGTAGAGAAGCAGCAATGAAGGCCCTCCGAAGATATCTGCCGGAAATTGACCTCGAAGGTGACAAAATATCTAGAGAGACCCTAGAGATAATGGAAATAAGGAACAAGGACTTTAGGGAAGGGATGAAGGAAATTATTCCCACCGCGATGCGAGAATTCTATGTAGAAGTTGCTAAGGTAAAGTGGAATGATGTAGGCGGATTATATGACGCAAAGAGGACACTTTATGATAACCTGATTACAGCAATTAAGGAGCCTGACAGATTTACTAAGATGGGTATTAAACCACCTAGAGGAGCTCTTCTCTTCGGTCCCCCTGGATGTGGCAAAACACTCATCGCAAAATCACTTGCAACGGAAAGTAGCGCTAATATTATCGTAGTCAGAGGACCTGAGATATTATCTAAATGGGTCGGCGAGTCAGAAAAAGCGATCCGGGAAATATTTAGAAAAGCGAAGGCTTCGTCCCCCTGCGTAGTTGTGTTCGATGAGTTGGATTCGTTGGCAAGGCCAAGAGGAGAAGATGACCTCTCTGGTAATGAACGTGTGCTTTCTCAGCTCCTGACAGAGATGGACGACTCCGGTAGTGCTGGGGTTATTGTTACAGGTATTACCAACAGACCTGATTTAATCGATACATCCCTGTTGCGCCCTGGAAGACTTGACCTTATTTTGTATATCTCCCCGCCAGATGAGAAGGGTAGATATGAAATTCTCAAAATCTTGACAAATTCTATGCCTCTCACCCAGGACGTTCAGCTCGAGGAAGTAGCTTATTCAACGAAAGGCTTTAGTGGGGCTGACTTGGTTGGACTTTCTAGAGAATCAGCAGTCAACGCCATGCGAAACAAATCCACGGTAATTTCGAGGGATGACTTTAAAAAGGCACTTCATCATGTGAAACCGTCTATAACTAAGGATATCGAGGATTGGTATGAAAACATGAGAAAATCGGTTACTTACAGTATTCCAAGACCTGCAGACAAATCGTTTTATAGTTGAGGCCTCATAGCCCCTTCATTATAACTCGATGGATATTCGATCCAGCTGTATATGCGAACAGGTCCTATTACATTTTCATATTGTTGATATATACCCATGGCATACTTTGCAATATTAGATGAAATATCCGCTGCGCAACTTAATCTATGAAAAGATAAAGAATGTAGGGAATACCACCGACGTAGATCTTATGAATAGCTTGACCAGGGATAACATTTCACTTACCCATGCAGACTTGGATAAGACCTTGTTGGATCTTGAAATATATGGTCTGATCAAAGTATCTTGGATCGCTAAGGACAAACGCAGAATAGAATCTGTCTAGATTAGCTTTATGTCTAGCCAGTTGCACGTCGATTCAGAGTCTGCATTGTAACTAGTGGGAACATTATCTTCTTGCACTATCATAATCTGTAGTAAAACAGGGCATCCAATGCTAATCCGATGAAGACCACGACCAAATATGGGGCGGTGACTTTGTAAGCCTTCCAGGCATACTCTGAAGTAGCATTTTTAGTTAGTTTATAATGGTAAATCAACATCAAGGACCCTGAAAAAGCAGCTATTATGGTATATAAGAGTCCGAGCCCAAAAAAATACAGAGATATGGAGTAGGGCAGAAGAATAAGAGTATTTAAAAAGATGTAGCTGGCAGCCTTCTGATTGCCCACTAGAACAGGTAACATTGGAACATTAACACTAGCATACTCTTCTCTGGCCTTAATAGCCAAACACCAAAAGTGCGGAGGTGTCCACATGAAAACGATCCAGCCTACTAAAAAACCTAGAAGGTCGATGGACCCAGTAGCGGTGGCCCATCCAGCCATAGAAGCAGCACTTCCGGCGAAACCGCCGATTACGATATTTGAGGCATTACTTCGTTTAAGCCATCGAGTATAAACAATAACGTAGAAGAATATTCCAAGTATGATCATTCCTGTCGCTACAGGATTTAGGGTGATCCACGCAATAATCACAGCCAATATGCATGTACCGAGTCCATATGCTAAGACATCCCGTGGAAGCAGCCTACCCGCAGGCAGAGGCCGATTTGATGTTCTAAGCATTATCTTATCTATGTCTCTATCGTAATAATGGTTAAGAGCACTAGATCCCATCGAAGCTAAAGCCCCTGCCAAGGAAAGAAAACCTATCTGCCAAAACGAGACATCCCAACCTATATTGGGAGTATTATCGAATCTGCTGCCAGCAAGTAAAGATGTGACTGCAGTGATTACTAGTACTATTACAATACGCGGCTTCGATACTTCTATATAGTCACTAATACTCACTCTTCAAATACCTTTGCTTTGGTCTCGTAGATCTATCATTTAATTTATTCGCTCCATACCCGTGGAATAATGCTTATATATTTTGAGAATTTCTCTTATCAGATTCAGTGCGTTTTCAAAGTCGAATATCATCAAACTTGTATATATATATTATACTATCGAGCCTGTATATATTTACCCTTTACCCATTAATCGAGTCTATTTTGCTACTCAGACAATTCGATTCAGATGTCAAGACCTACATAAATTCATAGATCACTCTCTTATGCTTTCCAGAGTTGAAACTACCTGCCAAAGCATTGTCCTTATGTGAGATTCCATCTGTCTGCTCTGAGTCAGACTCTCCAACATACTAATCGCATTAGCTGCCCTCACCGAAATACTACCACCCTTTTCATCAGTAAGGGTGGCAAGAACATCTTTCACCAAGTTTCTAGTATTTCTCTGAATATCTCGATTTTTTATAATCGCTTCTAGTGTGACGATCGTCTTGGAAAGGCGGTCTTCATTGGCCTTTTCCTTCAACTCTTTTTTCTTCGCGCTCATAATACTATTGCTAAACAACATACCGTTATTTGTATTCATTCATCCGAGTCTTCTCATATCTTAAACTATGGAAATCTCTATATTGAATTGGATAGATGGGAAGGCATTGTTCACCAGTGTGAAAATGTCCCTGAACGAAATTAGCGATGATCTTAAAGATATAGAATCCAGACGAGATAGCCTCATCAAAAATACACGAGACGTACTCAATGATTGCAGCAATTCAATAATATCTCTGCATCGATCCGAAATTAGCAAAGCGACACAGCGAATGGAGAGGGCTAAGGCTACGTTAGACACCTTGAGAGAACAGGCTAGAACTGATCTTTATAAATATATTAGTGTTCCTGAACAAGAACTGGTCGAAGCTTACATGTTAAGAGCCATAACAGAGGACAGACTCTTGCCAAGTTCAAAGGAGCTTAGCGTCTCCGGATCATCATATCTAACTGGCCTGCTTGATTGTGTAGGCGAACTCAAGCGAATGGTGTATGATAGACTCAGAGCTGGAAAACCAGATGAGAGCACAAAATTATTTTTGATTATGGAAGAAATCTATAGCTCTGTCTATCCGTTTGCCGCGTACGATAACCTTGTGCCAGGCCTGCGAAGAAAGCTAGACGTCGCTAAGGTTTTGATCGAGGATATTCGAGCAATTGTTACAGAAGAAAAGCGACGACAGATGATTATGTCAGCGATGGATAATCTCAAAGATCATCTTGAGAAGTTATAGCTTGAGGAATGAATGAACCTAGAGGACAGGATCTAAATTTGTTGAATCTCAGATATTATCATGAAGTACTCCTAATTTCGAAATTTTGCGAATGCTTCCTCCAGAATATGTTCCAAAGTTAGGTGCCACTGGGGAAATTCTCGTGGATCTTCAGGATAATTATGGTAGTGAGAGACCAATTTTTCATTCATCTTGGAAGTGTGGCTCAAGTGTTCAGCTAGAGTTCGGTTAACTACTCCTTTAATGAACATCGATAACTTGTCAACGGCGCTGAACTCTGGATGTTCACCATTTGTAATTTTTTCAACATCCATCTTAGAGAGAAAGTGCTTCATGCCATAATTAATTTGATCATTAGTAAGATCCTGTAACATCCGACGGAACACTTCTAAACCTGCCGTCTTGTATCCGTACTCTTCAACAAAATCCTTATTGTATTTCCATAGACCATTTTCAGTGACATCTTTTTGCTGGATAGCTTGAACTGCATCTTTCCCAGCAATCGTGCCAGCTATGATCGCGGGCCCAATTCCGCCAGCATCAATAGGCTTGGGCATCCACGCAGCGTCTCCAACAAGGATGTATCCATTTGCTACGAGACAATCGTTCTGCCTACGAACTGAGACCTGCCAGGTCCCCCACGAATTTCCTTCATCTGATCTCTCGTCCGTCATTTTCAAGTCTTTTAAGACCGGATTAGATCGAACATACTCATCAATCAGTGATTTCAGATCCTTTTTTGTACCGCTTCTTTTATTAAGGGACTCGAATGCTTTCTGTTGTACGCCCAATCCTATGTTCGCCTTATTTTCTCCTTTGGGGAATACCCATGCATAACCACCAGGAGCGATCTCTTGATCTAAATGAATTATACAGTAATCCGGGTCAAAATAAGTCTTATCATGTTGGGCGATCTCGAAAGTATAGATATATCGGCCAGTGGCTTCCAAATCGTTTCGATTAATTCTCTTTTCAATATAAGACTTGATGGGCAAATTTGCTCTGAGAACAGATGTTACTCCAGTGCAATCTATGACCAATTTCGAGGTTCGTTTGAACACTTCTTTAGTATCGATCTCCTCGCCTAGAACACCAACGATCATATTATCCTGATAAATTAACGATCTCAACGCTACCCTGTCTTTAACTTCTATGCCTAGATTAAGGGCGTCCTTCATTTGCTTTTGCGGCAGAACTTTTCTATTTAGAAGATATCCTTCTCCATCAAAAGAAACAGCAGTTTCATGGTCTGGAGAGTAGGCTACTACACCCTTTACGTCATGCTCGATTTCAGGGTTTTCCCATCTGATTCCAATTCTATTTGACATGTAATCGACTGCCTTCTTACCCACCGCATCACCACAGATCCAACCTGTGACGGTTTTTTTCCCCAAGCTTGATGATAGGTTTCTGTCTATCACAAGAACTCTAAGAGACTGATTTGAGTAGAAGGCAACTGAACAGGCAGTAATCATGCCCGCCAGGCCACCTCCTGCGACTATAACATCATAATCTCTTTCACCAGTAGTCATCTAATTAAAGCGAGGTTTGTTGTTTTTATCTCTATTTATAGTTAAGTCACCTAATTTATCAAACACAAGCCCATGATTTATACAGACAAGCCCTGACAAAATCTTATTCCTCATTTCACGGTCACGGATTTTGCTAGGTTGCGGGGATAATCTGGATCGGCATTACTCACAAGTGCAAGGTAATAGGCTAAAAGCTGAAAGGGAATTACTTCTACGAGTGGATAGAGAATCTCATCCACCGATGGGATTTTTATGAGGTAATCATATACATTATTTCTCACATCTGAAATGCCTATAATCGTGGCGCCTCTGGCTTTGATCTCGTGCGTGTTTGAGATAATATCACCATAGGTCGAATCAGATGGATTGATTACGAATACCAATGTATTTTTATCTACGACGGCTAATGGTCCGTGTTTCAGTTCCCCACCAGCTATTCCCTCGGCATGAATATACGATAATTCCTTAATTTTCAATGCTCCTTCAAGCGCTATGGGGTAATGCAATGCTCTCCCCATAATGTACATGTCTTTGAAGCTTTTTATTTTGTCAGATATTTTTTCTATTTCTGATTCAATGGAAAGCGTTGCTTCGGTAGATTCTGCCAAACTACCCAAATCCTTCCAAAATCTGAAATCCTTGCAGAGATTATTGATAATTCCATACAGAACTAAGAGCTGCGAAGTAAAACTTTTCGTGGCCGCCACCCCGATTTCTGGGCCGCAGCCAATCTCCAAAAAACAATCGCTTATTCTAGCTAATGATGATGTAGTAATATTGACAATTGAAAGAATTGTTGCGCCCTTTTGTTTAGCTGCTTTAACCGCTTGTAGGACATCGGCACTTTCTCCGCTCTGTGAAATGGCTATTACTACAGCATGATTATCAATAAGGTCTTGAACATATTGAAATTCGCTAGACATCACACATTCTACCCTAATTCTGGGATATTTTCCCATAAGATATTTTCCAATCAACGCCGCGTGATAGCTACTTCCGCTTCCGGTAATATACACACTTTGGGCATCAGACAAAGAGTTACAAAATTGGTTTAACCTTTTTGTATCCCTGTTGTTGAACTTTAATATGATTTTGCTTTGTTCGTGTATTTCCTTTAGGGTATGATGTGCATATCTCCCTTTATCAGCGGCGGCGAGCTCCCATGCAACTTCGGTCGGATGACGATTGACGGTATTTCCGTCGAAATCGAACAACTGCATTCCAGAATTATCTACGATCACGATATCCCTGTTGTCAAGGAATATTGCTTTATCCGTGTATTTTAGAAATCCTAGAACATCGCTTGAAATGAAACAAGCGTTTTGGTCAATTCCTATAATTAGAGGTTCATCGAATCGCGCACCACTTAACGTACCATTTTCAAATACTGAAACAAAGGCAAAGGCGCCCTTTAGACGTTTACATGTTTCTATCATGACAGATTTAACATCTTTATTCGACATATAATGCTCCTCTATCAAATGAGCAATGACTTCGCTATCGGTATCACTTTTAAATGAATGTCCTTTGTGGATTAATTCAGTCTTCAGGTCCTCATAGTTTTCTATAATTCCATTGTGAACTACCGCTATACTTCCACTACAGTCCGTGTGAGGATGAGCATTTATATCATTTACCCGGCCATGTGTAGCCCATCTGGTGTGTCCGATACCGGTCTTACCAGGCATTCCATTTAATTCTAAATGCTTATCGACCTCAGCCACTTTTCCCACACCTTTGCGCACAAGCATGGTGCCATCATCGATAGTGCTAATCCCTACACTATCATAACCCCTATACTCCATTTTCTTTAGGCTATCTATAAGAACTGGAGCCGCGTATAAATTGCCCTTATACCCGATAATTGAACACACAATACATAAACAATAAAGACTCTTTTTAAAAATTATGAAGCTTTATTTGTACCGTTATAGTTCTATCTATTGGGGTCCAGATAAGAAACTCTGAAGATCAGATGCATATAATGACTCGGCTAAAATAAAATTGTACCGCTATATATCATTATATAATAGATTCTGAAAAAAATATTGTTGAAGAAAAAGACCCTCATTTACAATATAGAAAAAGGATTCATGGCAAAAGATATAATTATCTATGACAGTGTCGACAAATTGCGAATCATATCTAATCCAACCGCTTGGAAAATAATGCAGCTTTTATCGTCTAGACCAATGTACACCGCACAAGTTGCCAAGGAACTTGGAATCTATGAACAGAGCGCTTACTATTACACACGTAAGTTGAACTCTATTGGGGCGTTGGATGATGTTGGAACAATCCTTATTAGGGGTGGAACTGCTAGGTTATTCCGATCAACCTGTCCATCATTTGGAATAGAAATGGACTGGGGCGAAAGACAGTCAGAAATATCCGTTGATCATGAAAACAACAATCACTACACAAAGGATTTTTTTGATGAGTTTATAATAGATGGTTCTTTTGACGGTCTAATTGTAGTGGGTGCGCCAGGTCCTCATGGCCCATACAGATCATCCGCAAGGGACGGGCATTACGCAGTTCAATTAGCATTTTTTTTAGGAACCTTTACCAATATTCCCTCAGAATTTGTGGTCAAGCTTGACGCCGATGCTAAAGCGGAGAGAGTTTTAGACAATCGTAACATAATTTCCATAGGGGGTCCTGGAACGAATATCGTTACTGCAGAATTTAATAAATATTTGCCTATAAAATTTAATGAATCAAATTTCTGGGCGGGTTTGGAAAAGGGTTCGAACGAGATATATAACTCGGATAGTCAGGGACTCATTGCAAAAATAAAAAATCCTTATAGCGGCCGCGGCAGCATAATTGTAATTGCAGGTGTCAGATCAATCGGTACTAAATCTGCAGTTATTGCACTAACAAACTTTAGCGAGAAAATCCTAAAGAGTTATCGAAGCGAAGAGGAATGGGCACTTGTTGTCCAAGGATTCGATATGAACTCGGATGGTAAAATAGATCATGTTGATGTGATCGCGGAATACTAGAGAGCTCATACCGAACTAAACCGAACTAAACCAACCTAAACCAGTTCTTGAGAGGTTCCTGACGCGCCCCTGTGTACGTCGAGGTGAACTAAAATCTGTTGTTCTTCATTTTTTTTCACTAAATAACCAGGCAGATTTATAAATCGATTACCTATCGAGACGTGTTTATGCACGACCAATTGCCTTGAAAAATATGGAGATTTGTTTCCAGTCTTTCTCATTATTATATTCTGCAATCTTCTCTCGAGCAAATCTTCGATCTTGAGATTTAGAATATCATCTAGTGTCGCGCCTTCATTGACTAGGCCAAATCGGTTCAAATAATTAAGCAATTGAGTTTCCTTATCATGTCGCGCCTCTGCGCTAAGAGATAGCAACGCGCGTGCTTGATTTCTTAATCTAGCTACCTCAGTCTGAGCTTTCCAGAGCTCTCTCTTATTTCTCAAACCATAAGTTCCTACTAAATAAAGTTCAGCACTGAGTTGGTCCGAGGTCCACATTCTTCTCGGCCTACTGTATGTCTTTTTAGGTTTACGAGGATCACCCATTTCTACTCAACATTTCCTACTTGTTGGCTTCACCAGCGGTCGCTTGAGTTGCTGGTTTAACAGGTGTCGAACCAGCTGCAGTCGATGTTGCCGCGGCTGCAGGAGCAGCCGGGGCAGCTGCACCTGGCTTGGTTAACCTCTTAACTCCAACAGCACCGGCTTTTCTCCCTGAGGTCCTTGTATGCTGCCCTCTTACTTTTAATCCGAACATGTGTCTATAACCACGCCAGCTCATGACCGATTTTTCACGTTCTATGTCATTTGAAATCGTGAAATCTAGATCAGAAGTAACCAAGTGTTTGTCAGAGCCGGTATCCATATCTTTCCTCCTGTTAAGGTACCATGCGGGGATTCCTACCCTTGACGGGTCCTTGATTGTTAATTCAATTTCTTTCAGTTCGCTTTCTGTCACGAACCCTACTCGTATATACGGATTTATATTAAGAGATTGAAGCATCACCTGAGCAATGTTATAGCCTATGCCCTTTACAATACTTAAACCAACAATAATTTTTTTACTCCCATCTATATCTTTACCAGATATTCTTAGGATGTGACGGTACTCCAAAGCAGACAAATCAGAATCACGAGGAAGAATCCGAAATAAAAACCATGCTAAAGCATTCATATCCGCTAGATAGGTAGTCTGTCGGATAATTAATTTGCTAGAATCTAGTCAAATATAGTTTTAGAAAAAAAATCGTGTTTGATAAAGGTTATGGAGATTGGAGATTGGAGATTGATAAGAGAAAATAGTTCCTCATTTTGACTAACCCTGCGCATCTTGGAACGTGAAATAATGTAAAGTCATTTAGAATTATAGCCAAGAAATAAGAGTAAAAGTTACGTGCATCATCTTATCAAGTATCATTAGGGATTTAAATATACGACTACTTAAGTCATGACATCTATTTAATGAACTCGATCAACGATCTAGTACACCTCTCATATTCATCTATTCCAAAATATTCTGAATTGATGCTTGGCGTTCCTACTGGCTTCAAGGAGATTAAAACACTTGGTGATTTGCTCACGATAAATTATAAACCGCCCACGATTGAACAACAGATTAGAGGTAATCTCGTTTCCAAAATTCAGAGTGGTCAAAATCCATATCGTGGAATTATTGGATATGATGATGATGTCGTCCCGGCATTGAACAGAGCAATATTGTCAGGACATGACCTACTTCTTGTTGGGCAGATCGGTCAGGCTAAGACAAAGATTGCCGAATCCATTGCAAAGAATCTATTGTCATTAATCCCTGTTGTCAGAGGTACCCTCACTAACGATGTACCTATCACAATTCCCGAAGAGGAATTAATAGCGATATTAAATGACATCGATACAAGCAGAATATCACCGGAATTTTCTGTTTCTGCAGATTGTGAAACTACGATTAGAGATAATAAATTGGATACAAAGATTGATTGGATTGATGGCCTGAGCCGGTATCGGTATATTCTTGCTACTCCAGATATATCTGTAAAGGATTTGGTAGGGCAGATCGATGCAATTAAGATCGTAAAGAAAGGTGTAGAAATATACGATATTGAATCGTATTCTGCGGGTCAATTATTACAAGCAAGACATGGAATTATTTGTATTGATGAGCTTCCGGTACTAGATCCTAGGAAACAAGTGGCTTTACTAAGTGTCCTGCAAGAAGGAAAATTTACAACAGGCGCATATCCCATAATCTTCAGGCCCGATGTAAAGGTCGTTGCTACGGCTAACCCTATTGATTACACTCATTCTGGTAAAATAATCGAACCACTTTTTGATAGGCTAAGGAGTCATATAAGAACCCACTATCCAAAGCATATTTCCGATGAGATGCTGATAATGTCACAAGAAGTAAAAATTGTTGACAGGAGTAACGTTTTGCTGCCTGTCCATATATTAAAGGCTATGGCAAAAATTGCGCAGATTGCCAGAGAACATCCTGACATTAATCATGATAGGGGAGTTAGCGTCAGAATGGGAATTCATTCCTTGGAACTGTTAATCGGAGAGACTGAACGAACGAGATCAATAAAACATAAAGTCACGGTTATCCCAAGGTTTTGTGATTTCCATAGCATTCATCAGGCATCAAAATTCGAACTTTTAGAAGTTGAAGATACATACGAAAATCGATTCAATATACTAAACCTCATAATTGCAGATGCAATTAAACAGGTCTCTAGTGAATACATACACAAAGTTCCGCTAGCTGAAATATCCAAAATAAAAAATGAGTTTACTAAAAACAAGACCTTTGCAGTGTCGCAGAGTATCGTAGGTCACAAGAAAATTAATTCTGCCGATTACGAATCTCAATTGACTAGATTTCCAGTATTGAATAAAATTGTAACCAAGATGATTGGAATAATTCAGGCGGAACAAGAAGAGTTTGTAAAAGATGCCAAGGTGCATGAAATCGGTATTGACAATCTAAGCCTGTCTCACAAAATGGACGGAGAATTTACAGCCTCGATTATTGAGCTAGTCCTAGAAGGTCTCAGATGGACTGAACCGCCGATATTGGAGAAAAAGGATAATTCATATGCATCGGCATGACCCTGCTTCAGACACAAGAAATTATATCTACTTTGGTAATGAACACGAACAAAACGAGAAGAATACTCCAATCGATTTGGACATGGATCAAAACCTAAGAAGATTTAACGACAAATTGCTTGATGTCATAGGCAGAGAAGTCCTTAAAGAAAAAACTCCAACCCTGCAAGAATTAGAATACACTCTACAAGCAGCATTGCCGCAAAATGCAAAACCTAACAACCATAAGAAAGGGACGAAACAACCTGATGCTGACCTGCGTCCAAATTATTCTAAGACTGGCATGCACCTCCCCATAATTGGACAATTAATTCAAAGCGGTTACATAAAAGATGACACAAAGTGGCTTACTTCTAAGGCCTTCATAAGTATTGGAGGAAAGATCTTAAAGGATCTTATGCAATCACTGAAGAACGATGGTTTTGGTCTCCATGAAACTAATAGTTTGGGAAATGGCTCAGTAATTTTGGATACTACTAAGAAATATGAAATTGGTAACGATATCAAATTGTTGAACGTACCTGTATCATTGCTTAACGCTGTCCAAAGGATCACTAGGTATCGCGAGCCGCTTTGTCTTCCACTCCAGATCACTTCAGATGATTTTGAAGAATTCGAAACCATCCAGGAAGTCAGAGTTGCAGTTGTATACTGCATTGACCTAAGTTCGACTATGAGATATTCGGCTATGTATGGAAGTATGAGTAGAATAGAAGCTGCAAAGCGAGCATTGTGGGGAATCGTTTCATTAAATCGAAAATTCTTCCCGATGGATTCGATATATATCGTCGGTTTTGGCGCATTAGCCTCTAAAATCAATCCAAATGATATACCATATCTGAAGACCTTTGAGCCAGGTGCCGATCTCCTACATTATACGAACTACCAAGCAGCCTTCAGACTTGCAAGTAAGATATTACAAAAAGACACTGCCCTGAATAAACGGATTGTCCTGATAACCGATGGACATCCAAGTGCATGCTTTATTGAAGATGAATCGGAGTACGACAAGATACTATCCAATAGACCGCATTCTTATTTTTATACACCAGATAATGATGTAATCGAGTTCGCGAAAACTCATTTATTTATGAACCTTGACGTGACGTCTAATAAGCTTGTATATCTGTGCTACCGCTATAAACAAGTGGATCAGTATATAGGAGAGAAAACGATATCTGAGGCAAAAAAATGTTATAGGCGAGGTATCGATATTGATACTGTAATGATAAGTGAAGATGATTCCTTACTCGGATACGTTAACGATTTGGAAAAGGCTGTTAAAGGAAGATCCTATTATCTCAACCCTGAAACCATAGATAGAGTTTTACTAACTGACTATTTGTATAAGAAGAAGTTGTTAATGACCTAATGCCATGTATTTGTAGGCAAGTTAAACCCGATCCATTAGTTTTTATGTAAATAATCTGTCACATTAAACGAGATTTGATTTGGGGGTCGAAGTAAATTACCTTGATTGGAATAATGCTCTACCTATACTGAACAAGGCTCACGAAGCTGGTTTATTTTCAATTATCATCGGACCAAAGGGAACTGGTAAGACAACACTAGTAAGGAAATTCGCTTCGCATTATAGTAAGGAGCTATATTCGGTAAATTTTAGTCTTCGAACCAGAGAATCGCATCTGGTTGGTACAAATACTATTGATAATGGTGAAATTAGTTTCGTCGAGGGGATCCTCGTTAGATCTATGCGAAGTGGTGGGCTGTTATACCTGGATGAGTTAAATGCTGCTGAAGCTGACGTGTTGTTAAGGCTTGATGAAGCTTTGGATGATAGAAGGCAACTAGTATTAAAAGAAGCTGAAGGACAAATAATAAATGCTGACGCTAATTGGTCGGTTGTTGCCACGATTAACCCATTATCACATGTAGGGACCAAGGAGCTTCCCCCTCAGTTGCTTAGTAGATTTCCTGTCAGACTCAGACTAGAATATCCTCCGGAGGATGTAGAACTTGAAATTGTCAAAAGACATGTTGAACTGGATAACTCAAACCTTGATGCAGTAAGGAATGCCATCCGACTTGCCAAAAATCTTCGCGAAGCCGCGGCAGTAGAGGAACTTTATTATAGTCCTAGCTTAAGAGAGACGATTGCTTATTCGAAGATCCTGAAAAGTGGCCTTTCTGCAAGAGAATCCGCAGAGGTGGTTTATGCCAATGCTTATGATCAATGGGGACAAGTTGAATATCGCAAGGTAATGGATATGGTAACTTCAATTTTTGGAACCTGAGTCATGTGTAGTCATTTTGAAAGAAATTTGACGTTTTTGAAAATGCGAAATGATGTACTAATTGATATTGCCACTTTTTTGGCCAGGAGATGGTCTGGACGAGGTAAGGTGGTAATAACACTAAATCAAGACAAGATTCCATTGGCCAAACCTGATAAGAATCAGATAACCCTACCATTTCTAGAACACTATCCTGGAACAGATTTCCAAAAATACAGACAGTGGAGGGTAGCGTTATGGTACGAATCTATGCGCATAGGTTATTCTTCGAAGGTGCTTAGTTATGAACACGCGTACGGGTTCATACTCAATACCATAGAGACCAAGCGAATCGAAATACTAGGCCTGAAACTTTGGTATGGGATGTTGAATGAGCTAATTTATAATGAAGCAATGTCTTGGTTAGGAAGACCACTTCTTAATTCTATGTACGGGCGTCAGAAGACCATCGAAGCTTTCTCTCAATACTTTTCTACCGGTTATATCAAGGGCGAATTATTTGGTCGGGAATTTGAAAAGGTGAAGGAAGCTACTGAATACGCTAACAATATAGTACAAGAGGCGATAGATTTTTCGTATTCAACCGATTGGCTCGAAAAACACGTGCCAAAGTTGATCAAGATATTGGAACTTAATCCACTACTTACAATTCCAATCTCTGTACTCAGAACCAAATTTGGAGTTTCTATGAACCAAAGCGATATTTTAAAACAAGTTGAGAGATTCGTGAAAAGAAGAATTAAGGATGAAAATATTGAAAGAATTTCCAAAGGAATTATTGAAGGAAATGAGGTTTTAGGCGAGTTCGATACGCTAATCAAGGAAAGTAAAAAGACTGAAAATAAGGGCTATGAGAGTCTAGAGAATTTTGGTTTGAGTATTCCAGAAAAAATGGATATTGACGAGAGTTTTCTGTACGATCCAATTCTTATCCAAAAAATAAAATCGAAATTTAGAGATTGGAAAACCGGATGGATAGAAAGACATGACTATACAGGTGAAGAGTTTGATCCAGAGGTTTACATTGAAAGGCTTCCTAAACCTTTCTTGACTGATTTCAAACTCTCTATTAAAACCAAAATTGCCATTCTACTTGATCACTCTAGTAGTATACAAGACGTCGAGCTAAAGTACAAGCAAGCTACAGTAGCTCTTTGCGAGGCACTTTCTTACTTGAATATTAAATTCTCAGTTTACGCTTTTAGTACTGAATCAAGGCAGGTAAAGTGTTGGATAATAAAACCAGTCACTCTAAGATGGTCAAGTATTTGTGCACGTCGCCTAGCGCAAATCAAAGCAAGCGGCGGCACTCCTCTGGCCGAGATTTACGCCCTGCTTCAACCGATGATTAACCTGTTCAAACCCGATATACTAGTGACACTAACTGATGGTGAACCTTCGGATTATGACGCTGTACGGTCTATGGTCTTGTCTTATAAGGAATCTGGAATACATATGGTTGCGCTGGGACTAGGAAGGAACCTACAAGACTCGATTAATGTTGGTCAAAACTTGAAATATTTAAATTATGAAAGGAGCCTGGCCGCTAGTAGACTGGAGGACATTCCACAAAAGGTGATAAACCTGCTTCGTCACTGATCAAATCAACAACCCTCTATCAATTTTCTTCCAATCACTTAGGAATGAATTAAGCCCGCTTTCAGTAAGAGGATGTTTCATCATTTTTCCTAAAATTTCAGGAGGAAGGGTCACTACATCTGCGCCAAGCTTAGCCGCATCAATTACATGCAGTGGATGTCTTATGCTAGCAACCAGCGTCTGAGTGTCGTACTGGTAATTTCTAAAAATCTGAACTATCTCCTTAATGAGGATCATTCCCTCTTGTCCTATGTCGTCTAGCCGTCCTATGAAAGGACTCACATATGAAGCGCCTGCCTTTGCTGCCAAAATTGCCTGATTAGCTGAAAATATCAAAGTTACATTAGTAGGAATTCCTTCCTCTCTTAGTCTCTTGACGGCTATCAGACCGTCAGGAATCATGGGTATTTTGACAACAACATTCTTACCGTATTTGACTAACCTGTGAGCCTCAGCTATCATCTCCTCTGACTTTGTTCCGATTACCTCCAGACTAACCGGTCCCTTTATTAGCTGAACTATTTCTCGCATAATAGAATCAGGGCTTTGCTTTTCCTTGTAAAGAAGGCTGGGATTTGTCGTAATCCCGTCTACAA
>JANWJI010000022.1 GCA_025449515.1 Nitrososphaeraceae archaeon
AAGGTGGGCCAGCTCCTAAATTCATTTATTATATAATAAAGACAAAACATCCCATTGAGCAGAGCGAACTTATTGCATTGACTCATTTGCCAAGAAGAACAATTCAGAATGCAATCGACGAATTAAAGCAACAGGGGCTCGTTAAGGAAAGAAATAGCCTTGACGATACGAGGAAGAAAATATATGATCCTATTATGTCTGATTGGCTTTAGAGCAGATGCCATATGATAACAATACTCCAAAATGAGTCCTGCAATAGAATACGGTGGTTATTCCAGCATGACACATGAGCCTGGCTAAACCTGGTGTAGCTAAATCAAGGAATTCATAATGCATTAAACACTAGAAATATAGGAACGTTTACTATTTTTGCTAAAGGTTATTATTCGGTTAAAGCCAGAATCATCAGCTGGATAGTTTGTATAGATCATTTATATTTTGAAGGGTCTTCACTCTGGAATAGTAAATTGTCGGAAGCGCTGTGCAGCCTTATTAAGAAATTCGATACCTCATGATGTGATACTTGAATTAATGATATGTAGCGGAGGAACAAAAGATATTCAATTAGAATTCGAGTTCTTTGAATAGATCACTGATTGAAGTGGTATTGTCCTCACGCGTTTGAATTCTCCCAATTGAAATTAATTGATTATGTGGCATAAATTAGTCGAGATGCTCTTTCGAAGCACCACATGATATACATACCTTATGTGGAGAAGTAACCAACCGATTAAGAATACAATGATCGAAATCTAGCCTTGTGACGAAATCTATATTGCAGTTACGACGATGATAGGGAACCATAATATCGTGATTTGATCCAGTACTGTTATACAATAGGCTAGGATTCATTACATTTAAGATACTTTCTTGGTTAGCAGTATATGAGACAAATTCGGTCAATTCACGGCTACTGTTTACAGCCTGACGTTAAGTTTAGTAATCTTCTTCTAGTATCATTACTTTTTAATGTGAGGTCGTTTAATGACATAAATAGAGTAGTAGGATCTCCACAATATATTTTCTCATTACAAGGATTTTCTGTCTTATTTGGATTCATACCCGGCATAATTAAGATTGACTAAACGTGGAAAATACACATTCGAAGGTGCGTGGGATACTTTTGGCGAGGTATTATCTGGTAAGAATGTTATTGTTCGCACTACCGACGACAAGGAGTATAGAGGATGGCTTAATAAAATAGCCCAGGGAGAGAAGAGAAAAGATGTATCATTGGGCAAACCAAAATAAATAGAATACGATCGGATGGGCAAGCCTAAAGTAATCCCTTTGGGGGCAGAGCTATTAATTAGTGAGTGAAATTTACCGAGTCGCCTAAGAGAGAGTATCTGTATACAATCCTAAAAATATCTGAATATAAAAATAGGCAATTGCAGCGTGGTATCAAAACACGACATGCTGTCATCTGCTAATCTACCTTGATTCATGCACTATAATTATTCAACATTAAGAAACCTAAGTGCATTTTTACCTTCATTTGTTAGGGTTACCATATGATGCGCCCCCTGCTTAGTCACACTTATAAAGTTCCACTCAAGTAACGGCTCTATCAGATTTTTATTTAGGGCCATATACGCTGCTTGTTCGGAATACTCATCCATATCTCTTTTACTAGTTATGTGAATAAGGTTATTTTGAATTGCTAAATCCTTCAGTGCGCGCTTTGTAATCATTCCTTCATTCTGCTGGTTTATGATATGCATACACTTTACTAGCCGTTCCTTCGGAATTTCGATCTTGTACTCTGGAAGAGGAATGATTTCCTGCATCCCTTCTGTTTCTTGTTCCTTTTTCTGCATACCTGAAGTGTTATATCGTTTAGGTACGACATAATAGGGCTTTATCATTACCTTATCTTTAAACATCATACATATCATCATAGAAGCAATTGCTTGAATTTTGCTTCCCACAGACACATTAACTAGGATAGAATTTTTACTCTCCTTAGAGATTATCGATTTTAATGTCCTTAATGTATCAAACAGATCGGTTCTATCTGCAGATGCACATCGACAATCTATACCGACTTCTCCTAGTCGTTTTTTTATTAAATCAGCGAAAACATTACCTTTATCCTCGTGAGGTTGGTTATGAACTATAAGCCAAACTCGGTCAGCCTTCTTTTCTATTGCTGGCATAACTATACGATCGACTTCAAAACCCACGGCAGCTACATGAATGCGTAGCATATCCATTAAATTCTGATTAAATATATTAAGGCTATTCAGCATAATCACTTTAGTAAGAATAGTAAGGGGATTGAGGATATATAGTTTGTTACGTATGGGATGTGGATTAACGTGCTGTATAAGCTAATAGACCAAGAAACAACCAAAACTACAATTTCAAATGCTTTCAACAAATATGAAGCCAGATTGACAGAACAGTCGGTGTATCTCTGTCCAGATTGTTGTGACTATCTTACTGAATACTACGACAACTCGTACGAAATCTGTTACAAATGCGAAAATTGTGATTTTGAGATAAGGAGCCGAAACATCGAATCGTCTACCTGGTTGAACATCCATGAGGACGAGGATTCTTATTCTATCAACAAAGTGTGTGAAAATTAAGAATTGAGTAACCTTATCGTAAGAGACCTATACAAAACGATGACGCATACAAAAACCCATCTGGTACAATCAAAAGAAATTGCTACGACATGTGTGTGCCCATATTTGTTCAAAATGAGTTATCCATTTGGTGTTGTCGGAGGAGAACGGGATTATCTAGTTGCAAATACCGTTCATGACGTAATCAGCCTTGCCTCAACAACAACCATTTTAGATAATTGGCAGCAAGGTAAGACTGATACTGATTTTGAAAATATCGCAAAGTCGATAGATACAGATTCAGAAGGTATTATAGAAGAATCAATAGCCAACGCGAAAGAAAAGGCTAGGATGGAAGGAAAAACTCCTGTCTTAGGAACATTTGACTATGAAGTCCAGGATCGTTTTCATGGCCTAATGCTTGGCCTTGCAAAACGCGTAATGAAAAAATATGAGCGACCTAAACGTGCAGTAACAGAGATTACCATTACCAATGTAAAACAAGTACAAGAAGGACGGCTCGATGCGATCTTTGAATTCGAAGATGGAAAATATGGTATGATAGATTGGAAGACAAATAATATAAACAAAGCATCAGGTAGTGGAATAGACCGATGGCAGCTAATTACAAATCTTCTGCTAGCAAATTATCGTTATACAGGGGATGAGAATAACTGGGATAAATGTTTGTTTGGTTCAGTGGTATACTATGAGGGAGCATATTTTCCACGCCTTCCGTTAAGCGAAGACTGGATTGACAAGATTAAAAATGATAGAAAATTTGCACACGAGATTCTATGTGGTGAAAGACCTCATGCACAGAAGCCCGCATTCTGTCCTGTATGTGATAGAAATGGCGAATCTTCTTTTGATTGTCGCTTTTACCGTGAGGATTCAAAGCGAGCATCACAGGGAGATTTACCTGAAAACTATGCCAATATTAGACGCTTGTTAGTGAAGAGGCGATATCTTGTGTTAGATGAACGTGCGGAAACTCACAAACACAAGTTTGTAATTGATACAATAATTGATAGATTGGGAGAAACTACTGCGTTACAAGAACTTGAAAGAACTGGTATAGTACATTGTGGATACAAAATCCATTCGGTCAACGCTAATTCAATTACTCTAGTAAAAACCTTCGATAATGAAGATGAGATGACACCGACACTACTAGAACCACGTAAAATTGTCAGAATAATCGGTATAGAAAAAGATATTCCTCTCCTAGCCTGTGTAAATGAGAAAGGGTTTGTAAAGGAAGTACAGGATACAAAATTGGTAGTAGATCTTGATGGAAACACTATTGCTCAATGTGCGAGAATACAGCTCTTTGATCTTCCAATCATAATCATTCCTGATGAAATCAATCTTACAAGAAGAGTACTTGAACCAATGCATAGGTTCCATCGATTGGCTGCAGACATAATGTTGCCCTCAGATATGTTTCTGGACGGTAATCAGAATGAATATCTCTCTTGATACAGAACAGCTTAGGGTGTTAAACTGGCGTGCAAGCACTAAGGATATTGCAGCCGTAGTAGGCCCACCTGGTTGCGGCAAGACAACGGTTGGAAGTGGGCTAGCAATCAAGATGATAGCCGAAGATATTGCCAAGAGAGTTCTGCTTGTGGCTTATACTAATGCTGCAGCCAATGAGTTTTGCCGAGAGCTATGCAATATATTAGGCCCAGATGTAGCGAGGATACTATGTCTTAGAACGGGTAATCCAACAGGAATAGATCCTCTCATACCAATTCCTTTTAGCAGATCTGCCAATGAGATTCACGAGAAGAGGATTATAATATCGACTAACTTGTCACTCAAAAGACTACCAGCATTAATGAGGTTTGACAATATGATTATTGATGAAGCCGGAATAGAAAGACTGGAACATTTATTGTGGCCACTATGGTTCGGTGTTGATAGCGCGAAGGCACAACAATATAAGAATAGACATCTCAATAATTACAACTCTCCGGATATCGAAACACCTGATTCTTTTCAAATCAATGATCTCATAGAACTAATATCGCAATGTGGCACAGTTGCTACAGTAGTCGGAGATCCCAAACAATCCCGGCCAATCAGTCCGGTGCGAGTAGATTACAGTGCAATTGAATGGGTAAAAAATAGGTCGTCTTGTGATACATTGCGTATATCCCATCGTCTTCCAGATCGACTTTCTGGTCTGGTTAACGAATTCGCAGACTACGATGGTCTAAGATCTGCTTCTGAAGTAGCTTCAAGAAGATTAACCCTTGAACGACTACCTGAAAAAGAATATCGTGCCATAATACAACCTGATGAAGTTACAACATGGATAGACATCAATGGTAATGAACGGCCATTTGGACCAACATCTTGGATGAATAACCTAGAGGCCAAGGCAAGTGCAAAAGTCTGTAACCATTTAGCTTCTATTACAAAAAAATCAATTCTTGTAATTACAAGGTTTACTGCGCAGAAACAGATAATTAGACATTACTTACAGAAAATGGGACATCCAGAATTTAAAGTGACTACAACAACTGGTGCATTAGGGACTCAAGCAGATATAGTTATCTTTTCATTAGTTAGGAATAACCTAGAAAGAAACGTGGGAGCAGCTGGGACTTTACAAGATCTCAACGTTGCTATCTCGAGATCTAAAGAAAAGCTTTTTGTTTTGGGTAACTTTGATATGATGTTAAACGGATGGTCAGGTGTTGCTTCAAACGGTAAACATTATTATAAAAGCCCAGTAAGAAAGCTAGCACGATTAATCGATATGAAATATGGCAAAGTGGTTGATGCACCAGAGATATTATGTAGATAGATAGAATATTGAGTATAAAACATTTAATGCCTAAAATAATCCGATATGGAATATACGATGTAGCTAGAATGTTACAGAACAGCGATGTGAGCTCGATAGTACTTATAAAGCAATAATAGAGAGTCAAAAAAATATTGGTCCAAGTCAGAAGTGGCAAGGTTGGATTCAGAGATATTCGAGACTTTCGTGACGTAGTCACCACCAAGGCCGCCGCGATGGGTATTTTCATAACACTTGAACACCCAACTCGTGATATGATTGAGTCGGCAAAAACTACAGATCCCTTTATTTCTAATCTGAAAATAGAATATCCAAAAATACAAATCATGACTGTGGCGCAATTGTTTGGTCCGCCATCATCTGACTATAGCATGACGTATGACGGGTTGACAGATTACTCTATATACCTTTAGAAGGTTTGTAAAGACTACCATATCCGATCTAGGTTATGCTGATTATTCGGAGTATTTTATAGGACATTCTGGGTCTACATACTGGCGCAAAAAAGATTCAGAAAAAACCGAGATATTCCGCAAAATCGAGCCCTATCTAACATTTCTAAACATTCTTCAATTAAAAAGGCAGGGGCCGACATACAAACTAAAGTAGAGGAATTAGAGGAATTAAATCAATCATTAAGACTGCGTGATAAAGTAAAGGATGATGCCATAGCACAACTATCAGATCAACTTGTATCTTTATCTGCTAGGTTACAAGAGCTTGAGAGAAAACAAAGCATAAGCATATCAAGCCAGTAAATACTTGTTCAATTTTAGAGTCTCGAGTAATGACATTTAGTAACGTAGAACTCTTTTCTGTTATGCCATTTAGTAATATTGGCGGACAGAACGTCATAAGCTTGATGAGTAAAGGTAACAAATCTAAAAGTGCGCGCTGGCTATAAGAAATACAGCGACGATAATAAAATATACTGCCTAGATTCTCAGAGATCCCTATTAGCAGTTCAAGCTCTTGGTAAACACAAAATAAGGTTCACAATGCCACAGTATAACTATAGCGAAATAATGCTACTCAGCCTTGAAACAGCTTTAGATAATCTGGGAAAGGGCGGTGGCAAGGTTCTTTTAGAGGAGATTGAACTCTAGATGAACATCAGCATTTTCGCGGCATTGACTATGGCAGCAGTATTGATCTTCACGACATCTACATCTAGTACTTTGGCACATGTCTCATCTCATCAGCGTTATTATGATGGATACAAGTGCTGTGCAAGATCATGCATATTGCGACTATAACAATAGCGATCGAGAATTTCCTTTTTTTGTTGGAAAATCTTCTGTATTCTCAAAATTTGTTTCAAAATCATTTCAAGGAATAGGATTAGGATTGTTCATTTCCAAGGGTATTATAGAGGCTCATGGTGGTAAAATATCGGCTGAGAATAATTCAAATGGTATTGGTGCGACGTTTTCATTTAGCTTGCCATCTTAAGAATTAATAATTCTAGAACATGATAAACTGTTAGCTCAGTCATTAACAAGGTTTACAGTCATTCATCTAAAACCTTACACTAAAGAGGGATTTGTAGAAATTGCTGTCAATGTCTTGAGTAGAGATGAGAGAATTGAGAAAGATGTGGCTAAATTTATAGCTGAATTAGTATTCGACAAATTCAGCTCTATGAGAGAATGTATTAGAATCGCCAGATTTGGCAGGCAACAACACTCCAAAGGCTCAACGAATTGTCGATATGTTAGCTGCATATGATAATAATTAATGTTCATTTGCTCACTAAGCTCTGTTCAGTTAAATATACGAAAAGATTGTAGTTACAACGTGTAAATTACTCCATAGCGAAATGAAACGACCCCTAATTTTGGTCTGTTTAGCGGTACAGAAAAATGTGGTATATATTTTTCGGAATTTTCTTCTTACCTGTCTTTCGCACATGAGAGTGACCACAAGGTCTTTGTCTATGCGATAGAATCTATGTCTACGTGGTAGAATCATACCCCGGTAGTGTATCCATATATACCGGAAAAGTAAGGTATGCTAAGTTCGATATTATGAGACATCTACAGTTAGAATCTTCTTCTAAAAAGAATAATATATTGTTATTATAAAATCTATATCAGTTAGATGGGATCAGCTATCAGGTAAATTTAAAGTGTACGACGTTTGTGAGTTTGATAATACTATTACTAATATGGACAACTTCGATAAGTTACAAAGTATTCGCATTCAAAGAGACAGCGACTACGTATAATGATGGTTACGACAGAGGTCACGATGACGCAGTATGTGACTTTCATATATGTCATGATCATGCATACGATCCCTCATGCCCATCCTGTCATACTGAAAGGTTCTGTAGTGGATACGCGGCCCGTTATGAAAATGGTTGGATGTCTGAAAGCCAATCCGGATCGAATAATTTGCCAAGTACAAACCTCGACAGTCAGACACAATCTATAAGTGGCAATGATGTGGGTAGTGGAGGAAATGGCAATGACGATAATGAGAATCAGGTATCAGACGGACAAGCGATCCCCAAACCACAGTCTTCTAGTACTGAGGGAACAAACCCCTCTAGTAATGGTGGAATAAATTGGACTGACAAATGCCAAATGGTTCAGTTAGCACTTTATCAATCATGTGATGAGCTCGTAAATTCTGATGGAAGTCTAACAGATCAAGGTCAGCATGCATTCTACTGTATAAGAAATGGTGCATTACTTGGTGGGGGTGCTAAACTGCTTGTGCCTGTGGCGCCCACAGGAATGATCATTCGTGGATTAGAAATGCTCGCAGGACCTACAGGATGTGGTGGTATTGTTAAGTTAGATGCATTAAGACAGATTAGCGGATTGGGTTCAATTATAAGTGTACTTCCATAGCATTGAGATCTGGTTTTATTATTGCAAAATTGCGAAATTATCCCGGGTATCCCGGGTACAACTATAGGACGTTATCAATTTAATTAATGTGCAGCTGGCTACCTATAGGAGTGATACGCTCTAGTTTTTGGTTAAAGGTCGTTTGAAATTCTAGTTATTGTACAATCTGGTCTAAATAAATCCAGAATGGATTTGGGCCCAAGGGTGTGTGAATCAAATTTGACTCAAAGTTTGGGTTCACAGCGTTACTGTCATTAATCTATGCTCTCTTTTTACAACGATTCAAGTTTGGGTCAGATAAGTGGCTGCGATTCTACTCAAGGATCACAAACCATTTTATATGCAGATTGCATAGCATCCAAAGAACCGAGGTTGTCGAAAATTCAAGTTAAATCCCTTTTTTCAATACATTTCGCATCTTTCAATATTCAAGTAACCTCGCTGATCTTGTTAGAATTTATAGTGGATTACTCAAGCATATATTTTAAAAGATCCCTAATGGTTTTACAAAGTTCAAAATACACTCGGCCATATCCGCAGCAAATTTTCCACGGCAATAGCGATTATCTCTAATACAACGAATTACTTCAATCTGTATCGCCGCCAATCGAGAACTAGCATATGTTTTAATGGCCGCTAGACGGTATAGTAATAATAGGAACCAATTAATGGTTACCTTCAAAGGATTAAAGTATGGAGCCTTTGCTGGTTTTATAGCAACTTGGTCTATATCTTCAGTGATCGCCTTAACTGAAATATTACTTGGATTAAA
>JANWJI010000023.1 GCA_025449515.1 Nitrososphaeraceae archaeon
ATATCTCTTATAGAAAGTGATGCTACAACCTCTTGTGATGCTGTTGGATCACGACTACGGATATTTTTATCACTATTGCTCGCTATTATAGGAACAAATGCAAATCTCGTTTTATCGAAAATCTTCAATACTTTACTTAAAGGCGAATTCATATCCACAGTTCCGGCAAAATCATCCATTATCTGTTCTGCAGTTATTTTTAACCACTCTGGATAGCCAGTATTTATAATATTGAATATGATATGTTTGCTACTGATTATGCCAATAGGTTTCTTACTTTCGTTGATTACTATCAGCCCGTCTACATAAATCTGGGGACCAATTGCTAGATATGTCGCTATCTGAAAGATGTAAGCAGTTGGATTTACGAATAAGCATGGTCGGCTAAAAATTTGAGCTGCTACATCTTTAATTGGAATATCTAATAAAGTCGTAGTAGGATTCATATAAATTATTCATCTAATTTTATAAACAATACTACCAATCATATAAAAAAATATATCACGATCTGTATATGTTGTTTCTGAATCTGTGAACTTACTGTATACTAATTGTTGGTCTATCAATATTTGATCGCTTTCAAAGTTGGGCACTAAGACTTGATTCTTTGGTATTGCTCTAAATATATCTTTATTGATTATATGTCTAGTATTTTTGCTTTATTGTCAACAACAGAAAGTCTGCGGAACTCTTTTTCTTGTGTAGTTTCCTTGGCATAACTTATCGATTTACTTGGATTTATTGTAATTCACTCTGAGCCAAACCACCAACAAACCCCCTAAGGCCTGGTGTGTCTATCGGACCCGGACTAATGGCATTGACTCGAATCTTCCTGTGTTTCAGCTCTGCTGCCCAGGAGCGTGTAAATGATCGCACAGCGGCCTTGGTTGCACCATAAACACTGAACCCATCTGCGGCTTTTGATCCTGCGGTTGATGCGTTCAGAACGATCGAACCACCGTCGTGAAAGAGTGGAAGCGCCTTTTGCACAGTAAAAAGAAGCCCTTTGACGTTGACATTAAATGTTTTTTCAAAATGTGCTTGGGTAATTGTCTCCAATGAAGCCAATTCCCCTAGGCCGGCATTGGCGAACAGAATATCAATACTACCCTTCTGCTCCTTCACTTTGCCATACAACCTATCAAGGTCTGCAAGATTGGAGACATCACCCTGAACACCAGTGATGTTTTTACCGATCTGCTTGACTGCAGCATCAACTTCGCCTGGCGCCTGTAATGAAAACATATGCGCCTTCTGACACGAACCGTAGTGCCGTGGCTAGGCCAATGCCGCTGTTTCCGCCAGTGATTACTGAGACTTACCTTCAAGCTTTTTCATGATTTCTATTACTATTTGGAGTTTTTTTATGTTTGTAAAAGATGAGCTAACATCTTACTACTCCCAAACCAGTCCCACGATTCCATCTACAATATTATTACCAGATCAGATAAAGCAAGAACAAGAAATTAAATTGTCTCAATATAAGGACTTGATTAAGTAATAATAGCTATAACTGTAATCACCATAGTCTAATTATGAAGTATCAATTCTAGCTAGCCAATGATGAGTAATCCAGTTTTCAAATTTCTTGTTAGAGGTATTTTTCTGACCTTCGTTATATTGTCGGCATCGCCATCAACTACACATCTAAATTCGGGCTTTTCGCTTAATAACTTGGACTAAAGCCTTCAACTTTAGGCTGTGTTGTATTCTCGTGCTGTGAAACTTCTTTGCCGCTGACCTTTTGTACTAATTTTGAGTAAGGCGACTGCAGATCTAACGCTCTCAGGTAAAACACTTTCCTCCGTAAAACTATTGCCAACTGCACCCGACTCGATCAATATCATCTTGATCCAAGGGCTAAGTTCGTATGCAATAGTTTTACTCAAACCTTCAAGAGCAAATTTGGTTACCAAAGGGTAACTCAATTTACTTTATCTCACCTGCGTATTATTATAGTATTATATACGTATGCAGCTCAATGGTGAAAAAGAACAATGTATATGCGTTCAGTCCAAGTTTCTAAAGCTAATGGGCCTTTTGAAATTGTGGAACGAGAGGTTCCAAAGCCGGGTCCTATGGAAGTGCGTATCAAAGTCCAAGCCTGCGGCATCTGTCACAGCGATAATATCACAAAGCAAGGATTATTTCCAGGAATCAAATATCCAAGGGCTCCAGGACATGAAGTAGCAGGTGTTGTAGACGAAGTAGGAGGAGGTGTCATCTCCGAATGGAAGTCCGGACAGAGGGTCGCTGTTGGCTGGTATGGGGGTCATTGTGGCCATCGTGAATCCTGCAGACGTGGGGATTTTATTACCTGTAAGTATGCTTAAGTGCCTGGGATTTCATATGATGGCGGCTACGCAGACTCATTCAGCTTTAGCATTAATCCCTGAGCATCTTTCATCTATAGAAGCTGCACCACTTATGTGTGCTGGTATCACTACATATAATGCTCTTAGAAATAGCGGCGCACGAATAGGTGATGCAGTTGCTATCCTTGGAATAGGTGGACTTTGTCATCTAGGAATTCAGTTTGCAGCCAAGATGGGTTTTAGGACCGTTGCCATCGGACGAGGAAAGGATAAGGAGGAGATGGTAAAAAAGCTTGGTGCCATTCACTACATTGATAGCCAATCTCAAAATGTTGTTGAAGAACTTGTCAAGTTTGGCAGTAGTAGTCAAAATGGTGTAGCAGTAGAAGGTGCAGATGGTGTCAAAGTCATCCTTGCAACAGCCCCAAGTGGAAAAGCAAAGAGTGAAGTATTGGGCGGTTTATCTGTCAATGGGAAACTTATCGTTGCAGGTGCTTCTGATGAAAGCATTGAAGTGTCTCCAAACCTAATGTTACTTGGGCGTAGATCGATTATGGGCTGGCCTAGTGGTACTTCTATCGATTCACAAGATACACTCTCCTTTAGCGTTCATTCAGGCGTAAGGTCAATAAATCAAGTGTTTCCACTTGAGCGTGCACCAGAAGCCTTTGAGTTAATGATGAGTGGTAAAGCTAGGTTTAGATGTGTACTTACAACAGGTAACTAGGGCGAGTGTGTATTGAAGAATATTGTATTGAAGAATACAAAGTCCTCCAGCAATTAGGTCAGATGGCCATTCCAACTGGTGTTTGAATAATGTTTGTACCTATAACTGAAGAAAAATGTTCGTAGAATTGAATGAATAACACATTTTTCCATATATATTCAGTAAAATCTTATAAATCAAAACTGGAAACTCGTAAAAGAGGAATGTCCACCTTTGTAATAATTCATGGATGTTGTCATGGTGGTTGGTGCTGGAAAAAAACTTACTCCTATTCTTAGAAAATCTCGACACGAAGTATATACACCTACACTTACAGGATTGGGAGAGAGAAGTCATCTGGTGTCAAAAAATGTTAATCTGAATACTCATATTGAGAATGCATTAAACACTAAAAATTCGAACCCTCTCTATCTACCAAAAATTCGTTTGGAAGTCAGACCATTTGATGGATGTAAATTATAGGAATTATTAACTATATTATCAAACTCGAGCCTATTTGGACTATGCGCAAGAAAATGATAAAAAGAGTAATTTAAAGCCATTGACGCCAAACAAAACAATAATGCCTCTATTCAGAAGGGGTGCACAAGAAAAACTAGACTACAAATATGATGCTGAGTATATGGGCTGACACAGAGCTTATCCCAAGAAGCGAGATACCGAGATTTTAATCTACCACGACAGGATCATTTTGAAAAAACTAGAGTTGGGTATCCCTTTTGAATGGATGATAAACGTTGAAAATTCTGATGCAGAAAGACTAACGAAGACGAGAATGATCCTTACGCCATTCTTCCTGGGATTCTTCTGGAAAAAGAAATACCTCTATACGGTCATTGATTATCATGATGGGATTGATAATCAATCAGTAATATTAGATCTTCATAGATCGATAGAGAAGGTGCAAGGCATAATCTATCAAAGATGCTTCCTAGTAGAAAAAGAAAAGAACAACAATAAATGAATAGGAAAAATCTCACTAGTCTACCTATCTAGCAGTGAGAAGTAGCTGCTGTTTTGTAGATTCCAAAAGTAGCTTCATTAACCGTAGGATCGTCAAGATACCAGGACTAGCCTTGTAATAAGAATATGATGAATTAAAACACTTAAAAAATATATTTATTCATATTAAGTATTAAATGTGTTATATTCGGTTGTGAATTACAAATAATATTGTTTATGGATATAACACCATTTCCAATATGTAGCTGATAACGCAGCTATCACAGTATGACCTGTTCGTTTAAAGTCTGCAAACGCATGATCGATATCTGAACTTTAGAAGTTACGAATAAAACGTAGTTTTCTCCTAGAGAAAATAGGAAATAGAAGCCCAGTTACTGTCGACAGGAGCGCATTTATATGTAAACTAATGAGTAGTAAGTGAATTATAATGAAACAATCAGAATTATGTGATATTAAATTCTGTAAAAATAAAACTGCCGAAGCATGTGTATGGCATCATCATAATAATGTAGACTGTAACTTCAATCCCTTTACAGATAAGGAAGATGAATCGCATTGTATACTCAAATTCTGCAGTAAACATGCAGAGGAATATAAATTAGTTCAAAAGAGTGATAATCTAAAGGAATTGGACATTCAGTTTAAGGACAAGAAACATCTCCATCATTAAGCAACAATCTAATAATATGATAAGATTGCAGAACATCAGGTTAGAAAGGATCTGTGACTGGATCACAAAGTAGTTGTTGATGCTGGATACCTCAACTAATTTTTCGTTTTATTCTTCATCGCTGGTTTTTCATGCTTAGGGTCAACACTGTTATCTACTCGAATTATTTGCCTTTTTCAAATAAAACGTTATAACGACTCGTGATGTAGAAAGCTGAAGATGAACAACGCAAGTATTCATAAACGTCATTTTAGTAATTCGAAAACGAAGTCATACATTTTAGCGTCAAATCACTTATCAAAAGGTAAATAATGAGGATTTTAATTCCACTATTCATTGGTTCAATAGAGCTATTTTCATATATTAGACACGCATTAAACACGTGGAATATGATTTTCAATAAGCAGGAAAAATTTGTGATACCATTTCTGGGTATCTAATTTTAAAGTTATCAATGATACTGAGGCAAAACTAACCAGAAAAAGGTCCTATTCATTTAACAATTTTTCGTTTTATTGATCTCTCTTGTATGCAATATCTACAAATAAAGCTGACCAGATTATTATCTATTCTAGTTTGCAGCAATTCTTGTCCAATAAAAGTGAATATTGAACTCCTGTCATAAAATACTTCATTTCATGATCAAACAGAGGAATATTTAATAAAAGCATTCCCAATCTAGGAAACTATTATGCGATGGGAGAAAATGTACATGAGTTATGCACCCGAAGATGAGGCGGTGGCGATATTGATTGCCAGATCTTTATCCAGAATAGGTGCCGAGCCTTATTTTCCTAGCCGTGGATCGGAAGTCTCAGCAGAATCAAATATTAAACAATTAAATGACAGCAACTGTTTCATTCCTATCCTAACAGATAACGGTTTCAAATCAAGTTTCGTAAATCAAGAATAGGTTATGCGATAGCAAAGAAAAACCTTGGGCTGTTTCCATTTATCGAAAAATCACAGCCTTCTCACACTATAAGCCGCAGCACGGAGAAAATTATATTCGATCCTGATAGCATGGATGATGCCATTTATAATTTGATCTGTGCTCTTCTGGCGTACATCGGCCGCAATGAATTTATTGAATGGGTGTTAGGATTTGTGACCATACAATGTAGAAGGTGCGATAGATGTTATACAGAACCCTTGCCGTCTCTAGAAGATGTTAAGAGTGCAGTAGAAGAAAAGAAGGTTTTTAATTCAGATTGTAAATGCAACACAATAAATTATTACAGTCCAAAAACGTTTCTGGTTTCTACATAGCTTGTGTATGGTTCGGCCTGTATAACTGTGATAGGGTTTGAGACCGTTAGTGATACTTTGTCGATCGCCTCCGATATTTTGTTCTCGTCTCATACATAGAGTCATTAGTCAAGAATTTGATACACCGCTGAGCTCTCATAAAAAGACGGCCAGATATCAAATGACTAATCGATGAGGAATATTCATTTTGACTGATAACAAACTTTTTCTGGATGACGAGATCACGGCCAAAGGCCGGCATAATCTGCAGTAATTCGCTAAAAAATGACATTTAAGGCCTCTAATTAATAATCAACCTTGGTCTTGTCATCAAACATGATTGAATTCCATTAAATAAAGGGTATCATAGACCCCAAGGCTCTGTTCAGTTTATCAGATAGATCTGAAGCTGAAAACATCCTACATTCTGATAATGTCCACATCCAAAGAAAGAAGTAGGCCTCTTCGAAGTATGTATGTTTATTATGTATTACATCTATACTTTTCAGGTATATCACTTCGAAGAACATCACAAAGGCTATTTCAATTTATCAAGAGAAACCATGTTTCCATTTGAAACTGGATCCAGCGTTACAAGCCGAGAAAGGTATTGTAATCGAGATGCAAAACTATCCGAATTTATCATAGATGAAACAGTGAATAAAGTACGTAGTGACTTATGTATTATGTATTATGGGTTACTAATGAGCCACCTGAAAAGACAATTCTTGGCATCAGTATCTCCGTTGAAAGGAACATGATTGAGGCGGAACGGTTTATAAAATTACTGATTAGAAAATAAAGAAAACACAATATTTCAACAGATGGTGATGTTAAATGGTATCCGAAGACTTATTTCTGAACGTTGAACATCACAATCATTCCTAGATTAAAAAAGCTCCATAGAAAGGCAACACATTACATACAAGATGGAGCTCATTCTTATCGACATAGTAGATCTCTTGCGTAATTAGCAGTTATGATCTATCAATGCTGTCTATTTTCACTGTATTCTTAGATTGAAATCCTGTTAGACTGCATAACTCTAAAGTTCAGTAGACCAGATATTATATCAGATA
>JANWJI010000024.1 GCA_025449515.1 Nitrososphaeraceae archaeon
ACGAAAAGAATAACATTAGTGACTGGTAGCTCATCTGGCATAGGTTTCGAGACAGCGCTGCTGCTTGCAAGGAACGGATTTGATACATTTGCGAGTATGCGTAACATGGACAAATCTAAAGAAATAACAGATATTGCTAACAAAGAAAATCTCCCATTACAGGCCTTGGAGCTAGATGTCACTGATGATAGATCAGTTGATGATGCAATCAACAATATCTCGCGCGAAAAGAAATCAATTGAAGTAGTAGTTAATAACGCGGGATATGGGTTAGCGGGAAGTGTTGAGGATAGTTCATTAGATGAGATAAAGACACAATTTGAAACTAATTTTTTTGGAGCTATTCGAGTCATGCAGAAGGTATTGCCTATAATGAGAAAACAGAGGACTGGAATAATAGTTAATGTAAGCTCAATTGCAGGACGCGTTGGATTTCCTATGAGCTCAGCTTATGTGAGCAGTAAATTTGCCCTTGAGGGTTTAAGTGAATCGATGTCTTATGAGTTGAAGCAATTTGGAATCAAAATAATACTAGTTGAACCAGGTGTGATTAAGACAAACTTCGCCTTTGTCACAGCGAAGAGGGCTTTAGATGCAAATTCATCATACTCAGAATTAATGAACAAAGTGCGAGAAAATCTAAGTTCAATGATGGCATATGGAACATCTCCAAAAGAAGTTGCAATTGTGATACTAAGGGCAATAACAGAGGAAAATCCAAAACATAGATACTTGGTTGGTAATGACGCTTTCACATTGATTGATGTAAGGAAGAAAAACAACGATAAGGATTTTGAGAAAATAATGGTAAGGAATATTTTGAGATAACAGTGTCCATCGCGTGATTTATGAACAATTTGTGATTGAGATGAATGTGTCACGATCAGCATTAAGATCGATTGTGCTATCGATAGTCCACAATAGAAAGTGATAGTGTACTTTGCACTTGAAGCACAACTAAAATTAGGTCAGACTAGTCTAGCATGTCTCTGGTTTTTTATTTTATAACACTGAGTGGACTCGCGCAGACGGTGTATGCCTACTATCCATCATGAGATATATTTCAGGTACGGAGTAAACAAATCCTATGTGAATACAATCAGTTTTCTCATCTAATAAACACTGTAACTCTCCATCTTTCAAGAGTATTTCAGCGATCCTGTTTCTTTTATTATCTTTTATCAATATCCGATCTTGATCGATTGAGATTTTTTCCATGTAGGGACCATGTTTAGCAAACGTCTCATATCTTATTACAGTTTCTTCCATTAAACTAGTCATGTATCCAGAGAAGCTAGTAATGCCTTTCAGTTCGAGTTTTTTCTTATTCTTTTCATATGACTCATAGAATTTTTTGTAGACATTTTCACTTACTGTGATCGATTTAAATCCTGGTTTTGGCATCTTATATATGTACGGTAATGAATTTACCGATATAAGACTTGCGCAAAGCATCTTATCATAATTAAGAATGTCCGACTATTATCTGAAAACTCAAATCTCGTATTCCTCACTAAATATTATTTTATCAGGATAAGAGTAGTAATCCCGGACTTCTAGTTGTTTGATAATTACTGATATGCTTATATAACTTCACTTATCATAAAAGGAGATGTATTTTGATTTACAAAAGACAGTAAGAATGTGTATCATATATGGTATAATACTCTCGTCTTTACTCTTATCCTATACTAATTCTGGACTGCTCATTCCAGTCCAAAGATCGAAAAACATGGCTTACGGACAGGATGAATCCATAACATCTTACATAAAGCCCATCGTAGCTACAATAAAAGAATCAGATAGTAGCAGCAGAAACTTCACAATCCAGATACCTAATATGGCAAAGGGACCAGCAATTAATCCAGCAAAAGGTTATCTTGTCCAAGAAATCCGTGACCACTTGTATTGGGTTACTGATGGTAGTTATAATACAATGTTTTTAGTAACAGATAAAGGTGTCATTGCAGTAGACGCCCCACCAACCATTGGAAAGAATTATCTTAAAGCTATATCAGAAGTTACTAACAAGCCAGTCAATTATGTAATATATAGTCATGCTCACTTGGATCATATTGGCGCAGCAAACATGTTTCCAAAGAATGCCTCTTTCATAGCCCAAGAAGATACGGCCGCGGAATTACAGAGAGCTAGATCAGCAACCACGAATGCTTCCTTCCTTCCACCTCTTCCTACAGTAACCTTTTCAAAAAATTACACTCTGCAGACTGGAAATCAAAGTTTGCAATTAAACTACTATGGCAATAATCACTTACCTGGAAACATATTCATCTATGCCCCCCATCAAAAAGTGCTAATGCTAGTTGATGTGATTTTCCCAGGATGGATTCCATTTCCATATTTAGCAGTTGCTAATGATGTAGCAGGTTTCATTAAAGCCCATGATATAGCACTAAACAGATATGATTTTGACACATTTGTTGGGGGACATCTTACGAGACTTGGAACAAGAGACGATGTAAAAGTACAGAAGGAATTTGTCTCGGATTTGGAAAGTGCTGCTTCCAAAGCAAATCACGATGTTTCTTTTGTCACTATTGCAAAGCAGATAGGACATTTTGAAAATCCGTGGTTACTCTATGGTAAATTCATTGATGCAGTGAATCAAAAGTGTGTAGATAGTATGTTACCAAAGTGGGAATCTAGACTAGGGGGAGCAGATCAGTTCATGTCAACACACTGTTTTACTATGTCTGAGGCTTTGAGAGTTGATCCCACCGTAGCAGCAATTGCTCAAAACAGTACCTCAGCAAACAGCTGAGGTAGAGATACTTCAAATGTTCTATTCTCTACTTTTTGATCAAGTCATCTACGAATAGAGATAAATTACAGTAAAGTCTGAAAGACATTCATCCATTCATTCAAAATTTTTTTGATTCTACCACAATTACATCTTTTACCCAAACTCCAACTTCGTTCATCATAATTAGTTTATTCAGATATTCTTGCCAAGAAATTTGGCCATATGCATATACCCATGTCTCATATTTTTGTTTTAAATTTAAGAATGCATCATGATGATAAGTACAGTATTTCGAGGCCGTATAACTTTTCCGTGTACATGCAATGCATTTTCTCAATCGTGATGTCAATATACTGTTCAGTGATCCCCCTGTTTTATCATTTTATTTATTCGTTAGTTCCAAATGCGTATACTGGTGAACCGGAATCTCCTACTAGTTTTAGAAGTAATTATGAACGTAGCGTAAAATAGTGACTATTCAATATGTCGATGAATTATCAGACTCATGATAATAGTGGATTTTTATTTCCTTTTGGTCGCAATCAAAAAGTAACCTAATGACGATATATCATATATATCTATTATGTCTAGGTCATGCTCTACAGCAAATTTCTTTCTCAATTCAAATGGAATCTTGCGCCAGTATGTAATAGACTTTCAACGAGCTTTAACATCTTACCTCTTCCTGTGTTCGGATTGCTTTCGAAAATGATTATTTTTCCATTTGGCTTTAGTACTCTCTTCATTTCTTCTATACCTTTATCTTGATCCGTAAGATGATGAAATGAAAAGCTAGCCACTACACTGTCGAAGTATTCATCTGGCATCGGAATACTCTCCGCTCCACCTTCTATGAACTTTATATTAGGCCGTCGTGATCTTCCATATTCTATATACTTGCCCTTAGGCTCTAACACAACGACTTCTTTATACTTATTTTGTGAATAATCTGCTGATATTTTGCCTGTATTTCCTCCTATATCTAATATAACATCATTTGATTTCGGGTTACATACTGACTCAATAACTTTATCCTTTTCCTAGAACCAATAGAAGAGATGTATTCCTGAAGAATAAGAAGCAAATTCATAGATAGATTAGTACAGTATAGCCTTTAAACTATGATAAATGTATAGTCTGAGCGTGAACCCCTAAACCCTCTTACTTCATAGTCAAGTAACGTTTCATCATTATCTTCTTTAGATGATACTATGATCTTATTATTAGATCGAGGCTCCAGTTTATTGTTTATTACTCACCATTTTTTTTACCTTTGTTGGCAATATAAAAAGAAAAGGATAGAAACGAAAAGAAAAATAAAGAGGATTGATTATTCCTTTCCTTTGTCTACTATACTCCAAATTAATTTTTTAACCTTGTGCTGCAAATAATACTATATTGTTATTTTTGTCCCTCGGTATAGATCTTTGCAAGCTTCTTGCGAAATTCTTCCTCTGCTCCTGTCTGTTGAAACATTGCCATCCATTGTTTTTCCATTTTTTCAATAAGAGCATCAGCTGCCTTATCTGTTGCTGGACCCCATCTTGATTCCATCCTCTTTTTCAATTTTTCCATCATCAATTCCATATTCGCCTTAAAAAATGCCTTTTGCCACATCATAGCTCCCATCTCGGTTGGGTCTGTCATTCCACCTTTCATTCTTCCTTCTGTGCTTGTACATACTGAACATGTGCTGCCTGATGCATGACATGGACAAGGGCACTCCGCCTTCTCTTCATGATGACTATCCATTATTCACAACTCACCTATTACCACTAGATTAAGATGGGTAACTATATAAGTTGGCAAGTCCAGATCTAGTTATTAGGTGTAAATCTGGTAAGTTGATGGAAGATAAAGAAATTGGCTCCATACAAAAGAATATGACTAACTGTCCAATTAATAATACCTTCAAAATAATTGGCAAGAAATTTACTATATTAATATTACGCAATATGATTTACCTGAAACAGAAAAGGTTCAATCAACTTCTTGATTCGATTGAGGAAATAAATGCGAAGACACTGTCTGCAAGACTTAAGGAAATGCAAAAAGATGGATTGATAGAACGAAAGATATATCATGGAATCCCGGTAAAAGTGGAATACCATGTTACTGAAAAGGGACGGGCATTAATACCGATACTCTATCAGATGGCCAAATTTTCAATTCAATATTGTCCTAAAGATGTATTCAAAGATAAGAAACCTAGGACGATTGAAGAGGTATTTGGATATCAACCGATATAATGATTCAAGGATGACACTAATATCCTCCTACAATGCAATTGTACAAGTCTAGTGCAAACATCTGTGAATATACTTATTATTATAATATCAATCCCATTTCTAGTAAGGTCATTACATTTAGCTAATAATATAGCATAGTATTTAGTGAAAAGAAACAAGATTAATAACATGAAGAACAGATGCTATAATGAAACGGTTTTCTGCAATCCATATGTCTGCAGTCGTACAATACTCCACATCTTGTGCATTGATGATAACAATGTTGCTGGCGTTCGTTTGTCACATAAAAACCTGTAGTAGTCAATATTGATAGTGTGGCCATTGACGTTATTTTCATTAGAGATTTATTCTGCAAAGTCAAATAATTTAGCGTAGATTGTTCAATGTTCGAGATAATAGCTTTCAAGCTTGTAATCGATTATACTGATGTCATAATGATCTCCATTTAGGCTTACGGTTGATATGGTGGTTAAAAGCCCTTACCTGTAAGGTTGATATTAATTTTGATTCCTTTATGATTTTGACGTTTCTAAAGAGCAGTTCAATAACAAAAGACATTAGGTAACTAAGTTACATATCATAGGTAATCAATAGATAATATGGTCCATGTCTAACCATTTCCTATGACTACATTACGAAAAATGGCAAGCAAAAAAGCCTTGACAATTTCTGCCATGCTGGGAGCTGGAATTTTATTATCAGCCATGTTAGTAGCTTCACCATCAACATTTACATGGGCACAACAACAGA
>JANWJI010000025.1 GCA_025449515.1 Nitrososphaeraceae archaeon
GAAGATTAGAAAAGATGAGAGAAAATCATATTCTGCAATTTACTATCTCGACCGACTTAACTTCTATGCAATTGACTGGTTTCATCGAGTTGCATGTATTAATTGATGTTGATGCCTCTTATCATCATAATATAGCACGCGGTACGTATCGCGCTACTTCTACTGGTATCCGCTGTCTGCTCACGTATTATTGAACTTGTGGCTAATATTTAACGATACCATATCTTCACGGAATTTATGCATGCATTGCCAAGACTCACTGGTTTCTCATAATCTAAATCTACAAATCCTAATTCTTTAGAAATTTTCCTTATCTTGTCGATGAATTTATCCGAACGTACACCACATCTAAGAATAACATTTGAATAAGAAAGCTGTTTTACTAATTCACTACCGACAGTTTCGGTTGCCCCTGTTACCAAAACACGATTTTCAGTTTTATTAACCATCGATAATCATCATCAATGTTGCACCTAAATCATTAGTAGACCTTTCACATTTATTGGTCGATTGTTGTTCTATTATTTGAAATCAAAAGACATGATCTGTTAGTGTTCTTGTTGTTAATCTAACTCCTTCCTTTAATGGAACCATTTGAGTGATAGTTATCGTCGTTATTCATTTCTTCTATCACTTCTGTCATTTCAGCAGCTATCTTCTTAGAGCTTCTAGTGGAGAAAGACGGGATGCCTTCCAAGCAGGATAGACACCTGCTGCTAGGCTCAAAGAAAGGGAGAGAAACCATACGTTCAATAGATCGTTAGGAAGGAAGATAGGAGCAAAATGAGGTGCTCCTCCACCTCCTGATCCTGGCGATCCCCCTCCACCTCCTCCTGTTCCCAGCATACCAGACGTTAGTACATACGCGCCTGCAACTCCTGTTAATAGTCCTAGTGTTGAACCCAAAAGACCAATGATTAGAGCCTCGCTTAGAAACAGTGCAAGAATGAACCTATTTTTTGCACCGATAGCCTTCATGGTTCCAATCTCTTTTATTCTCTCATTAACAGATGTGTAGAGGGTGGTAATAATACCAACAGCTCCTACAAGTAATGCAATAAATGCAATACCTGTTTGAAATGAACTATTTCCACCCTGAGCCCCCTGTATTGTTTTAAGAATAGCTTTGGGAGTCGTGACTCCAATATTGTTACTTCCATACAGACTAGTGATTTCCTGTTGAACGGCATTAACGAAATCGCCGGAAAGTGCAATTACCGCCATTTGATCATACTTTCCTCCCTTTTTGAATAGCGAATCACCAGTTGGTTTGTTGATTACAACTGACCTATCAATGCAGGTATTACCTGTGGGTTGCATTATTGCACTTATCACAAAACTTCGAGACTGATGTTGCAGTTTGCCTGTAGTAGGATCTGCAAAGGAATATGTTGCCTTGACATTTTGGCCAACCATAACAAAGCCTGTCTTTCCGGGAGGATTTGCAATAGTGTCGCCCACAATCATCGCCGATGGATTGTTTTCTTGAATTAGCGAACCAGGTACTAGCTCCAATGATGGACTAATCAAATGAAGTTTGGTTGGATCCATTGCAAGGACTGGAGTTGTTAATATATTTCCCTGGGCATTGAGCTCAAACTGACCTTGATATGAAGGAATGACCTCCTGAACATATGGCAGAGATTTTATTCTATTTACCACCTCAGAATTAAAAATTAAAGTAGATGGTGGCGAAGGTCCTCCACGAAAATTAATTTGGCCAGGAGTGACGAATAATACATTAGGCGCCAAGATACTTAATTGCCTGTTAATTAGACTAGCCACACCTGCACTCATACCATTAAGTGCAATCATTAAACCACCGCCTGCAACAACCATTAATATTGTCAATATAGATCTGGCTTTTCTGTCCCTCAGTGCATCGAAAGCTAGGATGAATATTTGTTTAAGGTTACTATGATAAGGCTTTTTTGGTTTCTGTTTCTGTTTCTGTTTCTTTTCATGGATTTTAGAAACAGAAGGAGAAGAAAAAGGTATTATTTTGTCCAGATTTGTATTCGATACACTTTCCTCATTTTCACGTGTACCTTCATTAACGCCCAACCTGATCTCCTATCCCAAATATATGTAGGTGCCGTTCCTTTGATATGTGTTGGCCTAATCTGAACATCTATTGGAAGACAAGCTATGCTTTGGCCCGATACAGTAGACAGAATCAAAAACAGGCGTAGACCTAAAATCCAATCCAATAGTCATTAGATATTAGATGAAGAACATTGCGGTGCAAACGTCGACCTTATCTACATAGTATGCTGCATAACAATAGGTGACATTATAGCTTACACAGATGGGTTACACTTCTGCTGTCAGGAAGTGTATCCATATAGAAATTAAAACAAGGTTTAATCTAATACATGAGAAAGAATGGACTGGCGACACCATATGTAATATTTGACACCTCCCTCGTAAGCCTTTGTCACAAATTATTTTACACTAGTCTTTTGCCCATTTTCTCATCCAATTTAATAGATAAATGATAGATTCTACCAACTGTTGTCCCTTATTTGTTAATCTGTATTCTACTCTCGGAGGGATTTCGTTATATGCTTGCCTTTCTAGAATTCCGCTTTTATCAAGTTCCTTTAGCCTTTTCGCTAATGTTTTGCTACTAAAGCCCTTCAATGTATTCCTGAATTTTAAATACCTAACAGGTGTGGTAGTGCAGCATAAAGGGATTAGAATTTCAAGAGTTCCCCTCTTCGTAATTATCTTGCGTAGTTTAGCAGTTTCTTTCATAAGTGTATCTGCATTATATCCATGAAAATCACAATTTCCAAGATCTTCAATAACTGGTAATTTGGTTCTTGCATTTGATTGTCTTACTCTTTCTTTTCCTTTTGTTTCCATAGCTACACTTACTTTACCTAGCTTCTCTTGACAACTTAAATAGTTTCTCTTGTAAACTATATTACTATCATGTATAAACAAGATATTAAAGAAAAAGTCAAAGAGAGATATGGAAAGATAGCATTATTAGGCAATGTTGATTCTTGTTGTATACCTGGAGAGTGTTGTCAGGTTGATGATGATAATATTACTAAAAATGATCAGAATAGGTCTACATCGCCTATACAATCTTCAAAAGTAATTGGATACGATGCAAGTGAACTAGAATTAATTCCACAATCTTCAATTCTTGGAGTTGGATGCGGCGCTCCAACCAGGTTTGCACATTTTAAAGAAGGCGATCCAGTAGTGGATTTAGGTTCTGGGGCTGGAATAGATGTTTTTTTGGCTGCTAAGAAAGTTGGTAAATCCGGTAGAGTAATTGGTATTGATATGACAGATGAAATGTTAGAAAAAGCAAGGAACAATGCGAAAGAAAATGGTTATGTGAATGTAGAGTTTAGAAAAGGAGATATAGAAACAAGAATACCTATAGAAAATAATAGTATAGATGTTGTTATTAGCAATTGCGTTATCAATTTAACAACAAATAAAGTTAACACATTCAAAGAAGTTTATAGAATTCTTAAACCAGACGGAATTGGTAGAATGATAATATCTGATTTAGTTACAGATAAGGAAATAGATAAAGATTCAATCGATCCCGATAAATGGGGCAGTTGTATCGATGGTGCATTAACAAGAGAAAACTATCTTGACAGTATCAGTAGAGCAGGATTTTCAGAGGTAAAAGTATTGGAAGAGAAATTATATATGAACAACGAGAATGTCGAAGGTAGAAGGATTACCAGTTTGGCGATAAAAGCAGTAAAGATCTGAAGGAGAGGAGAATCCAAGTTATGAAGTTTGGCAGTAGTAAATCTAAGGCAAAGCATACAATTCTTTTTGTATGCATACAAAATGCAGGTCGTAGTCAAATGGCAGAGGGATTCTTTAGAAAATATGCTCCCAAGGACTATGAACCATTGAGCGCTGGAACCAGACCAACTTCAGAAATAAATCCAATCGCGATAGAAGCAATGAAAGAAGTAGGAATAGACATCAGTAAGCAGCGACCTAAAGATATCACTGAAGACATGATGAGAAACTCTACCAAGATACTGAATATGGGATGTATGGATAAGGACTGGTGTCCTACAGTGTTTGTCCATAATATAATAGACTGGGGAATAGAAGATCCAAAGGGTAAATCAATAGAAAAGGTTAGAGAAATCAGAGATGAAATTGAACAGAGAGTAAAAGAGTTGACCGCAAGCTTACCGGAAGAATATTAGCCAATAGACACCGCGCATTTCCGTATTCACAGATCTCCATATGATTAATTTATTGTTTTGGGTCTCTAAGATTGGAACAGAAAACCTTACTTACAAAGATCGCAAATAGATTAACTTCTAATCAACGAATATTTTTTGCAGAAATTATTGGGACATTCATTGTAGTAATTCTTGCAACTGGTTCAGTCGTAATTGACGCCAAGTTGCATGGAATATTAGGTATATCTTTCATTGCCTTTGCTCCATTTATTGGAGTTGCAGTAGGAGTCTACTTATTTGGAAAAATATCTATGGCTCATTTCAATCCTGCAGTTACAGTAGGTTTTCTAATTACTAAACATATAACAAGAGTTCAGTTATTTTATTACTTTTCCGCAGAGATAATAGGTGCATTACTCGCAAGTCTTTTTGTAAAATTTGTAATAGGAAATCAAGCAAACCTGGGAGCAAATGCCCCAAATTATGCATTTCCTATACCAACAATAATTGGAGTTGAAATCGCTGCGTCTGCAATGCTAATGTCTGTAATCTATGTAGTTGTCTATTCTAGAGGACTAAGAGGATTTAGTGGTATCGTTATAGGAGGTATAGTCGGATTAGATATATTCTTTTTAGCATTTATATCAGGTGCTTCAATGAATCCTGCTCGCTCTTTAGCTCCAGCACTTGTTTCTGGAGTTTTGAATAATTTATGGCTTTATTGGTCGGCTACGTTTATGGGCACATCAATAGTTGCTGTTATTTTTCGAAAAGTGATCGTATCAAATAAGTCATAGGTTTTGTAACACGTCTCTTTTTAATAGATCATCATGTTCAAATTTACGTCTCTAATTCATTGTAGTTTTGGTCGTCATACAATATTATTCAACTCATTTACCAATGGTTTAACAATATATCCACCTTGCAAATGCAACTATTTTATGAGATAGTAATCAAAACATATTATATCGTCTAGCATTACGTGTATGAGAATACTGTGAAAATTAAATGTGTAGATTGTGGTTGTTATCCAGAAGAGTGTATAGTAAGTATATCCTCATTTGATTGCCCTAGCTGTCACTTAGATGACTGTTGTTGGTCTACGGTTCACAATGAGTCTATATAATAATGGTAATTTGTTGATTAATTTCCAGGTATAAGAAAACCCATTGTTATGGAGTTGTCATCTACTGACTAGTTTTATTATTTGGTATTTTCTTAGTTATGTCATCCTTTTTTATTGCACAGCTTTTAGTCAATTTATTACTTATTGAATATAATGCCCATACTAAGAGGGCTATTGAAAGAATTCGTAGAGGCGTCTGATAATTGGATAGAAAGGCGGATGCAGTTACTCCACTTCCTCCAAATGTAGAAACAAGAAGAAAACCCAGTGAGGAACAACTAGCACATGTGCTTGAAAGCACACTTAGAGATGATCCTGAAAAAAACGATTTAATATTTACCTTCAAACCTTTTGAATGTTTTAACACATATACATTCATACCTACAACGATACCCAAAAGGATTGCAGTTATAGTGAAGAGTATAAACCCTGTTACTGCATCATCTGGTAGATAAAATATAAAGACAGGTGTAAAAAAGAGCAATTGATCAAAAATACTAAATATTATCCAAAATATTGCGGATATTACCCCTGTAATAACAACATAATGCCAATTTGAAAAGACTATTCTTATTGAAGTCGAGATAGTAAGATGAGGTCGCGATCCCGTTAGTCTCGGCAACGAAGCAATTTTATTATCTCTTTTCAATTTGATTCGAATCCATTCATTATTCATTTAATTTCTTATCTATTACTGCCTGGAATGAAGGAAAAGGATATGCTCCGAGTAATGTCTCTCTACTTGAACCGTCTTTCTTTTCTATTACAAAACTAGGCGTGCCCTGAAATCCTGAAGATAAAGCTAGAGTATTATCCTTATCTACAAATGATTTGTATTTACTGCTATCCAGGCATGAGTTAAACTTTTGAATGTTCAAGCCAGGTATTTGTGATGCAAACTTTTTCGTATTGCTTAAATTAGCCCAGCCAGAGTTTTCCTCTCCTTGATTTTTATAGAGGAGCTGATAAAAATTCCAAAATTTACCCTGGTCATTAGCGCATTGCGCTGCCATAGCGGCAGTGATTGAATCTGACCCATGAGTGACAAAATTTTTGAAAATCATATTTGCTTTACCTGTCTGAATATAAGTTGCATTAATCTTTGGTTCAGTTTCTTTAGCAAATCTATCACAGAATTTACATTGAAAGTCACCAAATTCCACTATTGTAATTGGCGCTGCTGGATTTCCTTGCAATGGAGAACCCGATTGAATTAAACTGTGTGGTGTTAAATTAATGGCGACTTCTTTTTCTGATTGTTTAGTCACTTGCTTGCTTTCTTCAGGACTGACTCGAGAAAAACCGTTTTGGACATTGCCAGTTCCATTCTCCTCATGTGCTCTTTCTTCGGCCGTTTCAGCAGCCTTTGCTACATGAATTATTGATTCAAGAGGATATGATGATGATTGCATGTGGAGTAATGCTAAAGACAATAGTGTTAATGCTAGTGAGACATTCAAAAATTCTATCTTATTTTTCATGTAGACATAGTTAATAATCTGGATTATAATAATACTATAATAACTAAGTTACAACTACTTGTAACTTAGTTATATGCCACTTTATATAATCAAAAAGCCACATATTCTTTAGATATTTACACATTATGAGAGAGACAGACAAATTTAGTGATTATGATTTATCATCCTCTACAATTTTGACTACTAGATTTGGCTATGAATCAACCAGATTAATTCACTTGGCACAAAAAAATCTTTACGTTGTTATTGGACTAATTGCAGCCCTTGTGGTGCTTTCAATATTAAATATACTTGGAGCGTTAGATTATCTTTCTACATCAAGCGAACAGGTAGACAAAATTGTTGATCTTATATTATTAGTCGTTTTAATTGTAGTGTTGATACCGCTAGTTCTACTTTTACTAAGGTCAAGAAATGTCCTTGATAGGTGGACTGATATGTTTGAAAGGAATACTATAATGGCTACAATGAGTATTACCATGACAGCGAGAACCAAAGAAGAAGCAATCCTTGGATTGTCACAATCAATACAAGAGATTAGCAAACCGTTGCAAGAATATTTAGACTCAAGAAAAACAAGTTTGAATGAATTTCTCGATGTATCTATACACAGTAACAACAATTTGATATTTGATGTCCTATTAGATTCGGATCACGTATTGAATGACGGCAGCAGTAATGCTAGTAACAATCTTAAGAATGTTCTAAAGGAATACGGAGCCATAATAATCAAGATCGTTGATGGCGATATAGATGGAAACCTCGTAAGATTATTTATAGACTCGCTCATAAAATATAATTCTGTTACAAAACATCCAATTGGCATGGGATTAGTAATAGGAGATAGTTTAACAGATGATGCCAGAGAGTATGCAAACAAGATCTCTTTTCATAGAAAAAGAGGAATAGATCAGCTTATACTAGTAGCTAAACCATCATCTTCTGCTGCCTCTGAACCACCACAACACGCATCAGTCACTTAGCCTACCTTCTTACTTGCCACGTCATCATCGTCATAACTACTGTTGCCATCTTTTTTGAATTCACTGTTGGTAGAAGATGTTGTAGTATCAATAGCAACGGTAGTAATATTTGTGCTTCTTGCAAAGTCTAGGAATTCCTTAATCCATCTCTCATAAGCATCTATACCATTTTGAGTTATCCTATAGAATGTCAGATTGGAAGAGGTATTTACTGATGTAATGTATCCATTCTTCTCAAGTGATTCTATCATGGCGTTAACTCTATCTGGCCTCTGTTGCTTGATACCAGGAGTATTTGTCACGATATTGTATTTACTTACAGGTATTTTTCGGGTATTTGTATAAAGATATTCGAGAATTGAAAGCATAGTATATTCTGAGGAGAAACGGTTTTTCTTTTTCTGCTTCTCATTCTCCTTTCCTCCCCTTGAAGGCATGATTTTGTAATTCCCTGATTAAGCAAATTATGTTAAACTTCGAGGATATATAAACAAGTTGTCATTAATCTAATAATTATTCAAAATATGTTCCTATAAAGCAGTTTGTAGTATCCTGAAATTATTAACGCTTCGTCTCATGTTTCTTTTTCTCATTCAATCACCTTAAATTGTTAACCACAAAGGATAATCGCCTTCTTCTATCTATCTTCCTGTAGAATGCTTGTATCGGTGTTTCTAATTCATTCCAGTTCAGTGACATGTGAGGTCTTTTGGTATTATACCATGTTACAAACTCGTCAATAGAATCAAAACGTTCTACCTTTAACTGAAATGTCTCGTAGAATCTTTCTATCTTGCCATTAGTTTGAGGATGATGTACTCTTCCAAGTATATGGTTAATCTTTCTATCGGCCAGATATTGTTGGAATTTGCTAATTCCAACTGCTTTTATGTTACCAAAGTTTGCATAGAACTGACTACCGTAATCTGTGAGTATCTCTAGCGGTTTACCGTATCTAGCAATACAATCATCCAGCACATGTATTGCATTCCCTGTTGTAGCTTCATCAAAAATACCATATCCAGCTATAAAGCGGGATGCATCATCCAGATAGGCTATCAGCCATTTGCCATTCCATCGATCGCTTTCATTTTCAATCAGATACCAATCAGTATGCCATAAACTCATGCTGTGCTTCCTTTCGTATTTGACCCACTTTCTTCTCCTTTGTTTGCTGGTATCGTTTGAGGCAAGCTGATGGTTCTTCAATATTTTGTGTATTCTATTGTGAGGAATCTTAATACCATGTCTTTTATCAAGTATGGTTTCTAATACTACTGCACTGCAGGGATATTCTTTGTACGTTCCAATGACAGCAGATATTTCTTCACTGGTGATAAGCCTAGATGGTCTTCCAGGCCTTCTAAGTAGCGGTACTGTACTTGCAATCTTGTAATGGCACCAGATCTGTCTAATCCTAGATTCGCTAACATTTTGCAATAATGCAATGTCATTGGTACTAAGAATCTCTTTCTTTTTCTCTCTTACGATCCACCTTATCTTTCTGTCTGTGAGTTTAACCACATAACAACTGCTTTGCGTTAATAATTTCGGGATAGGAGATCCTA
>JANWJI010000026.1 GCA_025449515.1 Nitrososphaeraceae archaeon
AATGATGTAGTTCCTTTGACTGGAATTACTCAGATAGAAAGGGCCAAGGATATCCATCTGTACCATATCATTTGGATACTTCATCACAAAGCGATTGTAGCTTCTTATTTTAGCCTTACATCCAAGGATATTAAGACAATGTCTCTTTAGTATCTTGTATATGGTTCTGGTGCTTAACGAGATTCCAACAACCTTTCTTAATCTAAACTTGATCCTGCTGCATCCAAACCTTTTGGTTAATCGCAGATCAAGTATTGTCTCTTCTAGTTCTGATGTTATCTTCCTGTAGTTGATTTTATGAGGCCTTCTTGAGTTATCGGATAGGTCTTCTACCCCTTTCTGTTTGTATCTATTATTCCACTTATAGTACGTCTTTCTGGATACGCCATATCTTTCACAAATATTACATATGGTGTCACCAGTCCACTCTTTCTCATGTATTAGATTAAACCTTGTTTTAATTTCTATATGGATACACTTCCTGACAGCAGAAGTGTAATCCATCTGTGTAAGCTATAATGTCACCTATGTCTGGAAGTACAACAATTAGGTATCTATTTACAAGTAGATACGTCTATGATAATTGAGTAAACAGTTTGCGAATAATATTGAATAGAAGCGATCTCAAGGTTAGGAACAAAAATTTAGAATCATTTCATTTTGCACTCTCTGCCGGAGAAGCTGCGATAAGATCGGCCGATCCGTATCGTCTAGTCGGCAAGCATATGAAAGTAAAAGGAAAAAATCTGATAATTAGAGATATTTTTGGTAACGCGGTTAGAATTAATTTATCTAGGATTCAGCAAACTTACATTGTTGGTGCCGGTAAAGCCTCAGGGAAGATGGCTCTAGCAGTTCACAGAATTCTAGATGACAAGACGATCAAAGGAGCAGTCAATATACCGTACGATTCCGGTTTGACATCTGACCTAATATCACTAAACGAAGCCGGACATCCAATACCGGACGAAAATGGTATAGTAGGTACGAAAAATATTATTAATCTTTTAAATCAAGCAACCAAATCAGATCTTGTCATTGTTCTAATCTCTGGCGGTGGATCTGCACTGTTACCTATGCCAATAAAGGGAATATCCTTGTCTACAAAACAGTTAGTTACTCGCTCTTTATTGCTTGCAGGAGCTTCGATAGAAGAAGTTAATACTGTGAGAAAGCATCTATCGAAAGTCAAGGGTGGCCAACTCCTTAACTACGTCAAGGCAGGATCCAGAGTTGTATCGATAATCATTTCCGATGTTATCGGTGATGACTTGAGTATAATTGCCTCTGGTCCTACTTTCCCTGACAGCTCGACGTTTCTGCAGGCCAAGGAAATTCTCAAGAAATATATACTCTGGGATAGCAAAGACTTTGTTACAGTACATAGGATTATACAGAATGGTATTGATGGAAAAATTCAAGAGACTATAAAGCCTGGAGATCAGGTATTGGCTAATGTTAGTAATGGTATAATTGGAAACAACGAAATGGCATGCAGAGCAGCTGTCAAAACACTGAAAAAGATGAAGGTCAATACCTTGTATCTGGGTTCGTCGTTTGGAGGTTTAGCCATTGATCATGGAAAATACCTTGCCCATCTAGCAAACCAATTCTCATCCTATTGTCTTCCATCGGCATTTGTTTTGGGAGGGGAAACCGTCGTAAAAGTTAGTGAATGTCATCAAAACAGGATAGGTGGGAGAAATCAAGAGGCGGCATTGAGCTCAGCAATGAGTTTCAAATATAAGAAAAATATGGATATTTCAATTTGTTGTTTAGGAACAGATGGAATAGATGGCAACTCCACTTACGCTGGTGCGTTTGTGACGTCGAGAATTTTCCCTTTAGTTTTGACAAGTAGGGAAAAATATAAAGCATATTTGTCAAGACACGATAGCAGCATTGCATTTAAAGAACTGAAATCTGCGATCATTACAGGGAGAACAGGGACAAACGTTAATGATATCTCTATAATTGTTAGAGTTAGGTAGCGATTATGACCTTTGTACTTTCATAAAGCTCATCTATGCTGCTCTTAGGATTGGGCGTTTTTAGATGGTCGTCGTGCGTATTGTCACTTGGTTATCGGTTACTCGAATGGAGTTCCCATTTGCAACTTTAACTATCAATGAGCCATCGTGATCAACGTCTAATACAAGACCTTCATACCATGAATGATCCTTATTCACAATTCGGACGTATTTATTAATCGTTTCACATCTGACTTTCCAATCATTTAGAACCGATAATTCATCGTATTCTAGCTGTTCAAGGTAATAATCTAATTTTTGTAAGATTCGCACTATAATGTTCCCGCAATCTATATAGTTCCCAGACATTTCATTCCTCAAAGATGTAATCTCGTAGGCAGCCCCTATAGTTTTACTGATTAACTGCAATGATGTGTTGTCTAGGTTAGAGTTTATTCCGATTCCAAATATTAGATACTTTAATGTCGCTTTTTCTGCTCCGATCGAAATCAAGATACCAGAAACCTTCTTTGAATTTATGACTATATCATTTGGCCATTTTATCTTTGCCTCTAACCCAGATTCGGCTCTGATAGCCTCACATACCGATAGTGATGCGATAAAAGACAGAAACGATGCCTTATTCACTGTTATAGCTGGCCGAATTATTAAAGAAAGCCAGATTCCGCCCTGAGGAGATATCCAAATTTTACCATCTCTTCCCTTCCCTCCACTCTGTTCATTTGCAATAATTAATGTTCTATCCAATTTCGAATTAGCTTCCGCAAGTGATATTGCTATGTCTTGTGTCGATTCGGTTATGTCATAAAAAAATACCCTCTTACATACAGAGTTCTGTTTTGTTGTTGAGAGGAATTTCAATAAGCTACAGCATCTACCATTCATAATTTCCAATCGGTAAGTGTTGGTTTCTGTCAAGGGTGTAATAACGATTTAATCAGGGAGGCATAAAACGAGAAAAGAGTTCAAAGTCAAGGGGACCGACATGAGTGCTACTTGAAACGTCGAAAATTAATTAGACATATATTTAAATCCTCTCTAATCCTGCTCATAAGAATCATGGATCTTCCCTAGTCTCCTGAGTCTGTAAAGCCTTCGGCGAAAATTCGTGTTTCGATAATGTGCTACGGGATTGTTTGATTACTACAATAGAACAATCAGGAGTCTTCTGACCGTGTTCTGACTATGTCAGCCCTTCGCGGTGTGGGATGAATTAATATTCGAATTAGCAATAATTCGCATTAGAATAGTACCGAATCAGATGAATCAATGAACACGCGTAAGTCCTGTCGGGCTCTTACGTTCGAGTACCGTATCAAAACCTTAAACAGCGTGCACAAGGTATAGATACTTGAACCTACAATTTAGAAGTATAGAACCTAAGACGATTTTATATAATCCATAATTTAAGCTTGGTATCCAACATTATTTACAGAATACGGCCTCTTCCCCGGGCACTACATTCTCAAAAACAGCTCGAAACCAAATGTGCTAGTAATTTAATACTATATCAAAAAAAATACGTGCTCGATAGATCAAACGGATTGTACCAGCTTATTCTGATATTGTAATTTGATAGTAGTGTCCATTATAATATGTATGTTGTATCAATCAGGTAGGGTCAAATATGGTAATTATATACTTTGAGTAGAGATCAGGATATGATAACGGATTGGCTTCGTGCCATTAGAGTCAAGTTTCTTCTTGCCTCAATAATAGCTGTATTAGTTGGTCTGTCAGTGACTTATTGGAAAATAGGTCATATTGATTATATTTATTCCGTTCTAACTATTCTTGGCGTCGCATCCTTGCATGCGAGCATAGATTTGCTGAATGATTATTGGGACTACGTTCGAGGTATCGATAAGTATACGAAGAGAACGAGGTTTAGTGGGGGGTCTGGAGTATTACCGGAGAATATATTGAGTCCAAAGAATGTTTACATCGCAGGTATAGTATTCTTATGTGTGGGAGCTATTGTTGGCGTATATTTCGTAACCATCAGAGGCATAGTAATAGCACTCATACTTATTTTTGCGATCGTATCTGTTTATTTCTATTCGACTAAAGTCGTAAACATGGGACTTGGAGAGGTCCTGATTATCCTCAAGGGCATGCTAATCGTCCAAGGGACATACTACGTTCAAACACCAGAATTGAGTACTACTGCAATCTACAATGGAATAATAGTAGGCTTACTTTCTGCCACAGTTCTTTTCGCAAACTCATATCCTGATTTTGAAGCAGACAAACGCCACGGTAGACATACGCTAGTTATATTATTTGGAAGAAAGAATGGCGCCAAATTTTTTGCTGTATTTATTTTGGTCCCCTATGTCTTGATAACAATCGGAACTTTTGCCGGTTATACAAAAGTTTATTCTTTGGTATGTCTAACAACTTTACCTTTAGCTGTGAGAAGTGTCGTAGTTTTAAACAGAGATTTCATCGCGGAGACAAACCTGCTTATTGTTATGTCAAACACAATCTGGTGTTCTCGTCTCACGGGTGGTCTACTTGTTATAAGTCTCATCATGTGAAAGAGCGTACAATAGAATGCTAATCTTGGTGGCAAGTACTCAAAGGTAGTGTACCGTCAGATATTTAGACCAAGTAATAGTAATTTATGCCTTGGAAGGAGGATTAGCGAATCTATTGTTCGAATCTAGATGGTAATTTACAACGAGCTGCGGGTCCTTTTGCCTGCCCGTAAGTATCCCGACGACAACATCATCTTTTTCTATCACTTCTTCTTGCCTAAGCTTCTTGACTGCCGCAGGTACTGCACCTGACGCCATTTCACAATCGAACCCATTGAGTCCTACAATTGACATACCGTCTGCCATCTCCCTGTCGTTCACTTGAACAACCAATCCATTCGTAAAATCTAATGCTCGAAGTGCTTTTATAATGTTGGCAGGCCTACCTATCTGAATTGCAGTGGCTTGGGTCTTTGGAACTTTTCCTCTCGCATCATTGAACTCATAGTATCGATTTATCATTATCAAGTCCGGCCTTCCATTGTTCCATGAAAGTTTTTTCCCCTCGAAATGGCCATTTACCAATTCGTAAAAAGAATTAGCTCCTTCAGAATTGACAACGACTAATCGAGGAATTTTTTTTATCCAGCCCCATTTGTATAACTCCATCAGACACTTACCACAGCTAGCAGTATTACCTAATGCGCCTCCAGGATAAAATATCCAATCCGGAGGAGACCAGTCCAAACTTTCCAATACCCTATAAATCATTGTCTTTTGGCCTTCAATTCGAAATGGATTGACCGAATTTACTGTGTATCCACCATTCTCTCGGGCTGCTTTCAGTGAGGTAAAAAGAGCAACATCGAAATTTCCGTTGACTTCGATTACATGCGCTCCAAACTGAAATGCCTGCCCTAACTTACCCGGTGCAACCTCGCCCTTCGGAATATATACACTACAACTCATCCTCTCATTAGCGGCATACATCGCAGCTGAGGCCGAGGTATTCCCGGTTGATGCGCAAATCAGGTTTCTAATTTTCAACATTTTTGCATGGGTCACTGCCGTAGACATCCCATTATCCTTGAACGATCCGCTCGGGTTGTACCCTTCCGGCTGCAATAGGAGAGAGTCTATATCAATATCTGCATATTCAGCTACTTTGCTCATTTTATAGGGCTTAGAAAGCCGACCCTCAGATCCATCAAGTGACACAAGATACGAAGCACATTGTGTAAAGTCTTCACAATCAATATTTACAAAATTTATGAGGTCTCGGAATCTCCACACTCCACTTTCGTCGTATATATTTCCTCCATGATCTCTCCTCTCATAAAATCTATCAATAAGTTCTCGCTTTGGCAGATTGTGGTATTGGACATCTAGCAAATAACCGCAGGTACATAAATAATTACCTGTAGAGATATCAAATGTCAGTCCGCAATCCGGATTAATGCATTTCTTATTGGCTGTCTGCATCTATTAGGATAAGGCCGATGTAATACTAGTCTATATATATAGCTAGGTCGTGAGCGAGAGTATCGCGGTAAGCTGTTGCTACACCCTAGAAGCAAACTAGGTTGAAAAATTCGACAAGCCAAAATAGTCTCGTTGTTTCAAATATTGGTCCGATCTAAAAATCGTATTATCAACACTGAACAAATCATCCAAACTTTATTTAGATCATCTTGACTTTCTTTTTTCTGTTTTTTGAATAAGTTTATCAAATATCTTCAAAATCTGCTGAATAACTCCATCCATATCTTCCTCCCTGACATCTGGGAATACAGCATTATTAAGCAAATTATTCACAGTTGTAGACGTCTCTGAGCTCACCTCGTCATAGCTATCCATGTCAGTATAAGTCTGCTGATAGAGTTTACGAAGACGTGCGGCATACATCTGAGTTCGTTCGTTCACAGTTACCTTGTATGTACGGGAGTTCACCTTAATATTTTCCTCTATCATCCTTTTCTAACTTCGATTTTGTATTTTAAATACTTGCCGAATTAAAAGAACACATATTTAAGCATTTTACGTTTTAAATAGCAAAGAATATTGCGAGGATCAAATTTCCGGCTTCATCCTGCATTCCTGCTGTCGGGAATAAAGACATCACTAAACACCATCAACTTTATTTCTTATTATACTAATGTCAGGAATAATATTACATGTTGTCGTTCTATTTTGTCTAATGATCTTTTATGTATAGCCAGAAGACGTAGAGAATGAGGGCGGTGCGATAAATAGATTGAAGAATCGTTCAGATATAGAAGTTATGGCTTCAATATTACGGTCTGCTACAACAAACTGGGAATATAAAACTACAATAATGAATAATGCCGTAGTATCGCATTCTCAATTAATCCGATATCTAGCAATAGCCGTAGAAAAAGGATTAATGGAATATTCAGAAACAACTGGACTGTACAGGACGACTGCAGCAGGCGTAAAATATTTGGCTAAATACGAGCAGCTCCTGGTCTTATTACCTGCGATAACTGACCTCCCAGACTTGGATAACGTCCCAGACACAACAAAACAGGATCAGCTAAATGAACCCATAAAGGACCGCCTCCTATTCTGATCACATATTAAGGTTACAATAGATTAATCAACTTGGCACAATACCAACTAATACTTTTCATTTCTATTGGTATTAGCTGAAGAGATCAATATCTAAAATATTTAAATAATAATGTACCTCCTACTTGAAGACAAAGTGATTAAGGAGAGACTCCAGATCTGTACAGGGCTGAAAGCACTCTTGACTGAAAGCGTAGCTCGTAATTATTCGGATAATTTGTTACTCTCCGGAGGACTGGATAGCAGTATCGTCTCGTCTATTTTGCATCCGAAGAAAACGATCACGGTTGCCTCGTCGATTAAAGCACCCGACTTGTATTATGCAAGGTTAATAGCTCATATGTATAGCAAACAGCATAACGAATTTATCCTTTCATTAAATGAACTATTTCAGGTTATAGAAAATGTCATCTATATCCTTAAGACTTTTGACCCTATTGAAATAAGGAATTCTAGTGTAGCGTTCGCAGCAATTGATCTGGTAAAGAAAGAGGGACAAAAAAGCATAATGACCGGTGATGGAGCAGACGAACTATTCGCAGGCTACAACTATTTGTTAAGGTACTTTGACGACCATGTTCGACTAGACGACGAACTTGCTCGACTCTGGGATTTAATGAGCTTCTCATCAATTAAGATAGGAAAGAAGTTGGGAATAAGGGTCTTTACCCCGTTTTTAGATAAACAGTTCATGCGATTTGCTAAATCACTTAATGTTGATACAAAGCTAGGATTACGAAATGGCAAGAAATGGGGAAAATTTATTCTGAGAGAGTGCTTCGAATCAGACCTTGGAGCAAATATAGTCTGGAGAAGGAAATATGCCCAAGAGGAAGGATCGGGATTTACGACAGTAAGAAATATCTTGTTACAAGGATGCAAATCTGACGCGTTGGCGAATGGCGGTAGTGGACGCGATTCAGGGGTCCACATTAGGGACATGGAACATCTATACTATTTTCATATCTATCGAAAGTATTTTCCTCCACCAGTTGAAGAGGCTTGTACAGGTGAAAGATGCCCTGATTGCTGTGCTTGTCTTAGTGATAATTCGAATTATTGTCACACCTGTGGATGTTTCCCTACGAAGGTACTATTGAAATGACGATCTGAACCTCTGGCAGAATTCTACCAGGATCGATTATCTTATTTATTGTAGCCTTCTCAGGAATGAGTCGAAAGTAATAAATTCAATCCGAGTCCGATAACAATATTGGTTTGATCTGATGAGATCAACAATCTGACCGTAGCCGTGATTGATATGTTTAAAGATTCATCTTTATTTAAATCGAGTGCTTACTTTAACTTCCATTCTTAATTCAGGATAAGTTCAGTGATAGTATTTAGTAGAATTAGGATGTATCCAACTTTTATGAAGACGACAGAGGAGAACTGGACTTTATCCCTGAGCAAAATAATTGGCTGAGCAATGGTTACACACAGTAATATCGATAAGTCTACTCGATAGCGCTAGACAGAGTTCAGTTCTTGATCTTCTTCAATTTCCCGCCTGTTATAGCTATGTGTTTGATAGCCTTCTTAATTCTTGATATGGTTGGATAACTGTAGCCCATTCGTCTGTAATTATGGATCATAGTTTTCCAATTTGAAAGCCTCCAGGCAGCCTGCTCTGATGTCAATAGCATAGTCTCTCTTTTCACCTTGCTTTTTCTTCCAGACATCAGATATCCACCTGACTGTGCTCTGGCTCGATTATATGAAAACTTTAGTCCAAATATTATCATATCCGTAGTTAACGAACTAAAATAGAACTTGAGTTGTCTGCCCTGTTGCTCAGTGACGCTAATCTTGTAGGTATATTCTTTCAATAATTCGATACACCGATTGCTATGTTTAATACCTTTCTAAATTCGAGTTTTGAAAGATTTCCTAAGCTTCTTCGGTCTCAAAAAATAAGCAAGAGTGTGATGACATTTAACCGATTAGTGACAATTCTGGATTCAGAAGATTCGAACCAGCTAAATAATATTGAGTCTCTTACCAATGGTTTCAATTTTTTCTAAGGCAATTTTTAGTTGTTCCAAATGCAACGTAGCTGTGATTGACGCCCTTAGTCTTGCTTTACCTAATTGAACAGTAGGGTAACGTATAGGTTGCATGAAAATACCGTCTGAAAGGAGAGCTTTCGAGAACTGCATGGTCAATTTCTCATCACCTACAACAAGTGGAATAATTTGACTTCTGAATCTAGATCTATAACTCTCAGTGTTGAAACCGATATGATCTATTTTAGAAGAGAAAAAGGTAACGTTCCTAATTAGCCGTTCTTGTAAATTACCCTTGTATGCTATCGGAATCGCTGCCAATGCAGAAGAACACAGGTGGGAAGGTAGCCCGGAAGAGTACATAAATGGCCGTGACATATTTATTAATAACTCTACGATCTGCTCTGAGGCAGCTACGTAGCCGCCAAAACATCCTAGGGCCTTACTTAAACTACTTATATGTACATCAAATATGTGAAGCCCATCTGACGCCAGTCCAGGTCCAGGAGCTTGATCATATATAAAATCGCCGTGAGAATCATCAACTATGGTTATGACGTTGTGACGAAGCGCAATATTGTGAATCCCTTGTAGGTCCGAACGATCGCCGTCCATACTAAAAATAGTTTCGGTAAGAATTATTTTTCTATCTGACGTCCCCTTTCGAATAAGGTGCTCAAGATGGTCCAAATCGTTATGTTTGTAAATTTCAATTCGAGCCCCACTGAGCCTACATCCGTCTATTAGGCTAGCGTGATTATACTCGTCACTATAAATTGTAGTTAATTTATTAGCTAGAGTTGATATGACCCCGATGTTTGCCATGTATCCGCTCGGGTAGATCAGTGCTCTATCAGTTTTGCGATGGTCGGCAAGCTTGTTTTCAAGTTGTATTAACTCGTTACTATTTCCCGCTATTAGTCTAGAACTACATTGTGATATTTGACTTAGACTTTCGATGGTCATTTTTAATACTGTTTTATTCTGAGACAACCCAAGATAGTCATTGGAACACAAGTTAATGCTTGCCACTCCGTTAACCAGAATAACTGCTGTATTCTTGCTGGTAGATATTAGGTTGAGCCTTCGGTACAAATTTGCTTTATTTAAACGACACAATTCGTCTCTCACAAAACTGAATTTGTCGTGCTTTAGTCGTTTTCCTCTTAATTTAGACCTTAAGACCAATCTCCCTAATCATTGCAATATCCTTCTCTGCACTGTTACCGTCTGTGGTCAAGTATCCTCCAGTAATTATGCCATTAGCTCCAGCCTTTAGCGCAGTTTTATCTTCATTTTTAAGATTTAATTCTCTTCCACCTGCAATTTTTATAATCCCTCTGGGTATTATAAATCGCCAGACCGCGATAGTTCTGATGGCGTCTACTGGATCCATTTTAGCTTGTTTTGCTAGTGGCGTGCCGATTCTTCCCATCAAAATATTAATCGGAATCTCATCAGGGTCAAGCGTCTTGATGGAAAATGCAAGTTCTATTCTTTGTTTAGCGTCTTCACCCATGCCTATGATCCCGCCGCAGCATAATTCAAGACCTTCCTCTTTTACTATTTTGGCAGTGGAGAACCTGTCGTCATATTCATGAGTTTTACAAATACTGGAAAAATAGCTCTCAGATGTTTCAAGATTATGGTTGTACCTTTTCACTCCTATTTTTTTGAGTGTTCTGGCTTGTTCCCTCGAAATTGAGCCCAACGACGCGTTTATATCTATTTCTATACTCTTCTTGATTTCGATAATTGTGTCGCATATTCTTTCAAAATCTTTATCTGGGGGAGATTTATAGGCACATACCAAACAAAAGCTTTTGGAGCCCGATTCCTTTGCTTTTTTTGCTCTTTCTAAGATAAATTCCTTGGGCAACAGGGGATACGTCCGTATCCCGGTTTCATTGTAATGTGAGGATTGTGCACAGAAATGACAGTCCTCTGGGCAATTTCCAGACTTTGCATTTATTAGACTTTCGACATCAACTTGGTTACCATTAAAAGTTCGTGTAATAATATTCGCACATTTGGTCAAAGTATCTAGATTGGTAGTAAATATCAGCCGCTCGGCCTCTTCGAAGCTCAAGTCTGATCCGGAGATGACCTTATTCATCATCTCGTAAATGAACGCGGACTCTCTATCCATTTTCTTCATACAGAGAAACCGTAGAATATATAACTATCTGTTACAGAAACAAGGGAGTTGTGGAAATGTAAGGGGAAAGTTGGTTGAAAGTATGGCCAATTAACATTAATCTTCGATTGTGATTAATAATATCGCTACTTTCTGATCAATGTTTCCTTTAACTGCAGTAGGCATGTACTGATATTTCAAAATCTAGACATTAAAAGCCAGGCATTATACAGCCAAAATTAACGATGTAGGGCTAGATAAACTTGAACATTTGACGGAGGTGAAAACGATTTTCGTTAATTTTATTGATCTAACAATTAGGCTAAATATGGACCCATTAATATACGGGCTAAATAACAGCACCATTTTCATACCTGGTATAGCTGAGTATAATTTTATCAAAATGACCCTTTTTTGAACTGCAAATCATATCCGATTGACATCCGCTTTATTATGTATCAAGGTTAAATTTAAAACCTTGAAGTTTGCGGTAGCATATGTTAGAGTTAGTACAGGGGAGCAAACAGTACTTAATCAAAGATTAGCCATTGATAGATGGGCATTAGAGCAAGGTTATCATGTTATCTATTACTTCGAGGACTCAGCAATTAGCGGAAAAATACCCGCGATCCTGAGGCTGGCATTTATAGACATGCTAGAATTATTAAAACAAGATAGAGTTGATGCCGTATTAGTTTATGAATTATCGAGAGTTGGTAGGACATTCTGGGATACCCTTGATGCAATTAAAGCCATTGAATTATATGCTCCATTGATTTCTTGTTCTCCCAGAGAAACCTTCCTTCAGAGTACTGAAACTAGTATTAGAAAGTTAATGATAGGAATACTAACTTGGGTTGCAGAGAGAGAAAGAGAGATGTTGGTCCAAAGAACAAAGGATGGAATGACTAGAGCCAAGAATTCTGGAAAACGCATAGGAAGGCCTTCAAAGAAGCTTGACAAAGATAGTCTAATCAGGCTATTAGCAAACCAAGTCCCTCGCACTGAAATAGCCAGAAATCTAGGTGTCTGCAAGGCCACATTATACAAGGAACTTAGAAAACACGATATTAACTAGGCTACGCAAACTTTTCGATTTTATTTACAAGGCTAACTATCGTATCAAGCAAAAATTTTAATTCTCGTTTCCTTATGGCTAATGGAGGGATTATGACTATCGTATTTCCTAAACTCCTTAGGAACACTCCCATACTAAGTGACTCCTCGGCGATGTAAGAAGTGATTGGAATTCCATTCCCTAATTTGAGAATAGGCCTTTTTGCTTTGCTCAGGTCTATGCCACCGAGTAAACCTTTTGACCTTATATTCTCTGCAATAGGAGAATGTTGGATCTCGCGTAATCTGTGAGTTATGTATACACTATTTTGTCTTATATTCCGTAATAATTCGTATTTTTTATACATCTGTATATTAGCTATCGCTGCAGCACAACCGATTGGATGACCTGTAAAAGTATGTCCATGAAAAAGTTGCTTATATTCTGTGGGCTTACCCAAAAACGCATTAAAAATTGAATTGGTGGTCAGGGTAACAGCCAACGGAGAGTATCCGCCAGTGAGGGCCTTCCCGAGGCATACGATATCTGGATAAGATTTTTGTTCCAAATATTCTAACATATTTCCTAGCCTTCCGAACCCTGTGGCGATCTCGTCAAGTATAAGCAAGACATCATATTTTCTACACAATTCTCCGACCTTATTTTGATAATTCCTCGGGAAGATTGACACGCCACCCGCTATCTGAGCTCCACTTTCCATGACAAGAGCGCAGCAATGAGAGCTGTTATTCGCTAAAATGACTTCGGTTTTTTCAAGACAGAGATTCTCGTAATCTTGGCAATCACTATAACCCGATCTGCAAACTGGTGACGGTATCTTAATTGCTCTACGGAGTAGAGGTAGATAAGGTGCAAAATACTTTGGTAAGTAACCTAGGCTCATCGCCCCCATTGTATCTCCGTGATATCCATTTTCCATCGAAATGAATTTGGTTTTTCTTTTTTCCCCCCTGTTCTTCCAGTATTGTAGAGCCATCTTCATAGCAACTTCTATTGCAGTTGATCCATTGTCTGAATAGAAAACATAACTCATCCCTTTCGCTAGACGAATAAGCATCTCCGACAGTTCAGACGAGGGAGCGTTCGCCAAACCAAATAGTGTGGAATGCTGAATTGTTTGAATCTGTTTAATCATGGCCTTAGATATCTCATTATTCCCGTGTCCCCAGACATTGCACCACATGCTAGCAATCCCGTCTAGAAACTTCTTGCCATGTTCATCTATTAGGTAGAAGCCGTCGCCACGTATAATAACCGGCTTATTTGAATTGCTCCATTCTTGCATTTGCGTGAACGGGTGCCAAACATACTTCCTATCAGCAAATGATAAATTCAATTAAGATAAAAAGATCGCTCCATCTATTATTACTATTCTAATGCGCGGACTGTTTGTGACCGGGACGGATACGGGGATAGGAAAAACCACCATTTGTACGGGATTAATCTGGTTCTTACGAAATCAAGAAATTGATGTTGGAGTAATGAAGCCATTTGCTGCAGCTGAAAAAGGTTTCTCGAGTAATTACAGATCTGAAGATACTTACAGATTGGCATTGGCTGCTGGATCAAAATCTACCGATAAACAAATCAATCCATTTTTTTATAAGGTACCAGCATCACCTCTTGTTGCTTCGAAGATAACGCATCAAAAATTACCTAGATTGAAAAATGTTGTACGGCAAGTGTTAGATGAATCCAAAAAATACAGATATATGATTATTGAGGGCATTGGCGGTATTATGGTTCCAATATCTCGGACATATACCATTGCAGAATTTGCAAGGTATCTTGGATTTCCTATTGTCATCGTAGCTAGTGCCAAACTGGGTAGTCTAAACCACATATTGCTTACATTAGAGGCATGTTTTAATCATCATTTGGATGTAATTGCGATAGTTATCAATCGAATGCCAAAAAGGTCGGAAAAGTCTCAAAGGCTGCTGGTAAGTACTGTACGGCAGCTTACTGGTATAAGAACAACTTTTTCTATCCCGGAATTTCATAGGGAGCCTGATCCGACCTCTGTAGGCTCTATACTAAATGGTAAATGGCACATTTTGGACGCGCTTCAGCCCTAAGTCCTCAATTTTCAATCGTAGCAAGAACGAGCTGAATAAGAGAAGGACTTTTAAAAATTGATTCAAGACCATTCGAAAGCGTCACTCTTTCCAATCTTTCGGATGCGACCTGAGTTGAATGTGTATATCAGCAGGCCGCCACCAAAATCAATAAATACTTTTTGTGTTCTAAATTCAAAGTCCTTTTATTAATCGATCAACAATAGTGACAAAATATAGTCAATACTCATCATAATAGATTTATAAAATCTTGTTGTATATTCCTTAATTATGCTCATGGTAAAAATCGGTACTGGTTTATTGCTAGTCTCGCTGGCGTTGTTAATAATTTATGGAACAGATGTGATTGTGGCCATGTCTAAGAATGGGCAAGACGGAACAAAAAGTCCTAGAGGCTTTCTACCTTTGAATGAAGCTACGAGGGGAATTGCTTTTGGAGGTACAGCTGTTGTGATGTCTGTTGTCGCATTTTTAATAACCAGGAAGGCGCCTTCTCGCAACGTTGTTATATTATTAATTATAAACGGTGGAGTAATACTAGCTGGAATGTTTTTCCTTATGACTCGGGTTACCCCAACTGCAAATTCCGCCAAAACTATAGGGTCAACAATCCTAATGGGCATACTTCTAGTCGTCCTGGGTCTAGTAAAATCATATTATGACAAAAGGCATGTGGCGCAGAGGAACGAGTATCTTCGGTAACACGGTTATAGTATCTATATAATCGAAGAGTTCCACAATAGGCCTAGGGCTATTCAATAATCATTAAAGTTGCTTCTTGCTAGATATTGAAGTGAATTCAAAGGATAAGTCTAACATAATTCCTTATATGTTATATTGCAATCAACCCAGTGTATCTTAATGAAGGCAGTGATATTGGCCGGAGGTCTTGGTAAGAGACTACGACCTCTGACTGATGATAAGCCAAAACCTATGATTGAAGTCCTGAATGTTCCTATTATAGAATGGCAGGTCAGATGGTTTAGGAAATATTCTATCAACGAAATCGTAATTTGTGTGGGTTATCTTAAAGAGCATATAATAGACTATATCGGAAGTGGCGCAAAGTTCGGCGTAAAGGTAGGCTATGCGGTAGAAGAAGAACCGCTTGGAACTGGCGGAGCCCTAAAAAACGCCGAGAGCTTATTAGGAAACGGTTTACGGGAAGGCTTCTTCATGGTGAACGGTGACATATTGACCGATCTAAATCCAGTAGATCTTAAAACTGAAAACTTTCCATCATTAGCACTGGTTCCACTTAGGAGTCCATATGGGGTGGTAGAAGTTGATGTCGATTCATACGTTATGGGTTTTGTTGAGAAACCTCAGATATACGATAGGTGGATTAATGCAGGTGTCTATTATCTAACCAAGGATGTTTTCGATTACCTACCTGATTCCGGGAATATTGAAACAACTGCACTTCCTCTTATGGCGAAGGAAAGGAAACTGAAGGCACGAAACTTTAAAACATCCTTCTGGAGATCAATCGATTCACACAAGGATATCGAAGAAGCGTCGAAGGAAATAAGGCTAGCTTTTGATGAGAGATTTTAAAATTGGGTACAGTCTAGGGCCACTACTTTCGATGGATGAGGTCCTTGTAATTGCTAAACATGCCGACAACGCTGGCGGGGTAGACTCTATCTGGATTCCGGAATCTTGGGGCAGAGATACCTTTTCAACTCTGGGCGCTATATCACAGGTGACTCGAAAAATACAACTTGGGAGCTCGATAGTGAATGTGTACTCTAGAACCCCAGCAACTATTGCAATGGGTGCAGTAACCCTCGACAAGCTTTCAAACAAAAGGACAGTGTTAGGGATTGGGACAAGCACCCCAGAACTAGTGACGGGCTGGCATGGTATGGAATTTAAACAGCCGCTAGAGAGGACGAAGGAATGTATAGAATGTCTTCGGATTATCTTAAGCGGAGCAAGGGCGGGATATAATGGTAGACATTTTAAGATAACTAATTTCAAAATTTTGGAGCCACTAGCCAGAAAAACCCTACCTATCTATGTGGGAGCAGTCAATCAAAAAATGATTGATCTTGCAAATGCTCTTGCTGATGGAATTATTTTCTATTTAAGGCCAATTGATGAATTAAGGAAGATTGTGGGCATACTGAAATCTAAAACAAGAAGCAATCATAGATATCCGGAGTTCGAAATCGCTTGTTCAATCATATGCGCCATATCAAAGAAAAATCCGGAAAAAGCGAGAGAACGGGCATCAAAGACGTTGGCTTACTATATATCCACTGGAAGATACTATAATAAATTCTTGACTGATAAAGGCTTTCAGACCGAGGTGATTTCAATTACCGAAAGATACAAGATTGGGGGACTGAAGTCTGCAGCTAAGGCGGTCACCGATAGGTTATTGGATTCTCTGACCATATGCGGAAGTATCGACCAATGTTCTGAATCCTTTGAACGGTTTTTATCAACTGGAATCTCATTACCGATTATCCAGATTAATCCGGTTGATGATTCAATACTTTCGTTTAAGGAGATGCTCTCTACATTTCGATCCACAGGGTAATAGTTGGCGACTATTCAACGTCTGCCTTTCGAAAGGAGGAGCCAGAATCGCTTTTTGATATAGCTTCCGAAGCAGGTTCGATACTTCTAAGCCACCAAAAGGTGTCCCCAACTGAGATTGATGCTGTTATATTTTCTAGTTGTTCTTCGGATCAATATTCCGCAAGTATAATTGCTGAAATGCTTGGAATAAAGCCAAAAATTGCACAGAGAATCGACAATTTATGCAATTCTGGAACAACTGCGGTTATATCTGGATACGGCTTGATTGCGTCTGGTCTTTGCAAATCTGCTTTAATCGTCGGAGCAGAATCACGAAATTCACCTGGCAGAACTCTCGGTTGGGATGTTACCCGAGGTTCCTTTGCACTTCCCATTTACTGGGCTACAATGTATGCGAGAAATCATATGCGTACTTATGGCACTACAGAGGAACAAATGGCAATGGTCGCTGTAAAAAATCGTAAAAATGCATCAAAAAATCCTAATGCTTTGTACCGTAAGCGAATTACAGTGGACGAGGTAATGGCTTCTAAACGAATTACCTATCCTTTAAAATTATTGGATTGCTCATCCTTGTGCACTGGGGCATCTGCAATTCTGCTATTATCGGAGGTAATGTCATCGCGTAGAGTCGAAAATCCGGTATATGTAACTGGTATTGGTGCGCAGACAAATTCTGCTAGTTTAAGCAAAGTAATGAGTGATATGAATGGTACAGGCACCGCTAAAATAGCTGCAAAAGACGCGTATGATATGGCTAAGAAAACTCCAAAAGATATCGATGTGGCAGAACTGCATGATGCATTTTCTATAATGGAGATAATGGCTTATGAAGATCTTGGATTCGTAGATAGAGGAATGGGAGGAAGATTTGTAGAAAAGGGGATGGTTGCGACAAATACTCGGGGAGGCATACTAGGGTGTGGTCACCCATTAGGAGCAACCGGCATTTCGCAGGTCGCCGAAATAACTGCTCAATTGAGTGGAGATGCAGGCAGAAGGCAAGTTAAAGGATGCAAAACTGGTCTAGTACATAACCTCTCGGCCGGAGGTACTTCTGCCACAATAATCATCTTAGGGGTCGACTGATAGCTGAAATTTAAGGATTTCTTAATGAAAGGGGACTTTCGTGTTCCATTTTGCAGGACGTGTCGAGACCGGGTATGGCCTCCGTTCGAACGCTGCCCAACTTGCCTGTCGAAGACAATTTTTAAGAGAATCTCAAGGATGGGGATCTTACTAGAATTTAGTACATCTTTCATCTCCGGACATGCTCAAGATTTTGGTATAGTAGATCTTGAAGGTGTACACCTACTAGGATCTGTCCAGGGAAATAACATTTTTCTCGGATGTACAGTTGTCATGTATGACTGCGGCGTTGACGAGAATATACGTCCTTTTTATAAATTTAGAACAGGTACTTGAAATCAATACAAGGTCTGAATTACGAGAGCTTGATTATTATATTTCGATCACTATTTAATGTACGCCATGAGTTATGACAGGTTTATTGACGATCGCCTTCTCACGAGCAGAGATGCTCTCAATAAGATCCAGATCAAAGTGAAAATAATAGAATATGATGAGAACGCAAGGGATTTTTCTCAAAGATTTGGAAGCAGAATACTTGTTAAAAAAATCTTGCTGACCATCAGACACTTGGATACCGAGGAAATTGAGGAGCGAGAACTGGATGTCGAAGGAATAGAATCCAGAATGAAAAGGGAAAGATTGTTTTCTTCCTCAAATCGTTGGATTTCGCCTAGTGAAATAAAAAATGGTTATGTGGTTGCTAGTCGCCATTTAGATCTCTTGGCTGATGCAGTTGCATTAGATATTTTTGTATTCTAGGCTGGATTAAATTCACCTAACCTATCCTCATCCCACATACTGATTTACTAATGCGTCACATTTGGTACTTGCTATTCTGAGGAATGAATCTGTCTCATTAAAATTTCCAATAAGAATTCTTTCACCTTTCCTCTGGAACCTTAGTGCTCCGGAAAATATTTCTGTCCAAAAAATCATAAGCGCCGCTGATCAGACTCGAACTGATGACCCACTGGTTAACAGCCAGCTAAGCTAAAGAGGCACATAATCCTCTAAATTTGCTCTACCAGGCTGAGCTACAGCGGCGCAAATATAGTGCAATTTTAAGCACAAAATAAATGTTATGCTATCAGCAGTAAGAATTTGATTTACAAAAAATATTTCAAAATTCGAATTATGAAAGAAAGGAATTGTTCACGGAGCCATACAAACATACAAACATACATGCGTGCATGAATGCACAAGCATCTAGTAATCGATCAATAGGTGATAGGACTTTTGGCTTCAGCTCTGATAAATGTAAAGTCCGTCCAAAAATACTCTTTGATCTTTTTGCTTGATCTTAGTAGAAGACTCAATATTTGCGGCAGTCTGAGAAACGTTTTCGAGGCTGGGTCCCTGTACGATTACATCTTCGCCACTAACACTAACTTTAGTTAATTCGCCAATGATCTGTGAGACCCTTGATGATCTCTCTCCAAAGAAGTTGTCTACGTGAACCTCCCTGCCTTTTACCTTGACTGAGATAGGAAAATGCGCATACACTATCTTTAACTTGTATGTATATCCATTTTCAACACCTTTTATCATATTTTTAATGAGACTCTTGCACGTATTGGAAATAGCACGATCCTTTTTTCTGGAACCATATGGCCTAATCACAATTCGATTTCCGTTGATCATAACATCCACCGGTAGTTTTGTAACATCTTTCTTAATCGTGCCCAGTTTGCCCTGAATGCTGAGCATGTTATCTCCGAAAGCAGCAGTAACACCGGAAGGGATATCCACTTCAAATACTAACTCCTCCTTCGTGTTTTTGCTAGTAGACAAATCCAATTAGTACTCCTCCTAATCCCCTACCTTGCGCGTCATGGTGTGACATAATCCCACTACTAGTGGATACAACTATCATCCCCATGCTATATGCCGGCAGGTACTGTCTCTCCCAATCAAGGTAACCGTCCTTCTTCACACTAAACCTGGGGGTAATCACTCCGCATTTATTTATCCTTGCCAAGAGCTGAATTCTAAATTTTCCACTTTTGCCATCATCAACCTGTTCGAATTCGCCAATATATCCTTGCTTCTGTAACACTCTCAATATATCGCTTGTAAACCGTGATGAAGGTATGGCAATACATTCCTTCTTTCTTCTTGCTTCGTTATTGTACAACGTTGTAAACAGGTTAGAGAGTACATTTAATGCTGGCAATACTTTGCACTCTCCTTACTCATATTTCTTGAACCCCAGACTGGCAGCTACTTCTCTGAAACATTGCCTGCAAAGCATTAGGTTATACTGATGTATCAAACCAGTATATGAACCACATCTTTTACACCATCTTGTTCCTCTGCCATGAGCTAGCTGTTTTCTACCAGTTTCCGCATATTCTCGGGGTTTCGGCACTAGGATACTACAACCCCGTATTCTTTCTGAAAAAAGGCTATAGAATCATCTTTGGTGATTCGATGATTTTTGCCAACCTTCCCCTTGTTTCGTTTCCTAGCAATCCTGTATCCTGGTCTTAATAATGCAACACTCACATTCATTCCAACTATACCTATTTCTGGATTATATTTTGTACCAGGTATATCAATGTGTTCATGAATCCCAACCGAAATATTGCCCATATTATCGAAAGACGAAGCGAGAAACGTGTTTGCTTTTGCAGCAATAATTTTCTTCAAAAACTCTTGCGCAATTTCCCTTCTTAAGGTCACAATCGCCGCTATAGGCTCACCTTTATGAATGCCAAAATCACGGTAGTTCTTCTTAGCCCCTCTAGCACTGGGAAGTTGACCAGTTATCTCTTGAAGTGCTCGTTTTGCTCTCTCAAGAGGTTCTCCAGATTTACCTACTGCAATGTTTACCACAACCTTATCTACTGAAATTCTCTTCATTCGATTTGAAATCTCTAATTGTTGACTCATATGATTAGCTCACCTTGATGATCGGGATATCGTTCCCTACAACCATTACTTTATTTACTGGAAGTTCAACTGATCTTTCACCTAGTCCAACTACTACCCTCTTTGGCAATGAGAACAATCCATCCTTTATCTCCTCAATTTTACCTATCCCTCCTGCGTTATCTCCCCCTATGATTAGTCCAGTGTATCCCTTTTCGAATTTGATATGCTGTTTTATCTCTGTTTGTGGTAGTCCCAGACGGCACGAATCCCCTACTGCCATTTTAATATCACTTATAACGGTTTTACCATCGTGAAAGCCATACTGCAATCTATTCTTTCTTATCGTGGTTTTACTTGTTACCATAGCCAGTTTAGATGTTTTTTCCTGACTATCAATTAGTAGAGGTACCAACAGTCGGGAATTCTTTGGAACAAGGCGAAAAGTCTGACCAGTCTTAACAAGTTCAATGACGTCCATCAATCCTACTCCCCTAGTATCATCATGTACGATATTTCCATCTACCTTTATCATTCCCTCATTAAGTAGCTTCTGCGCTTCCCGTAATGTACTTGTTACCTTCAGTACATCTCGTAAAAGTACTGCCAAAGCATATGATTTTTGTCTTTGATAGGGGCCTGGACTGGTTCGTACTACAAATCTACTTTCTTTTCGTTTTATTTGCCAGAACGAAGGGGCCATTTGCCTCTTAAGTCTATTGCTACCTCCCTTTCTTCCCATTAGGCAGCACTCTTCCTCTTTGTCTTCTTATTTTGGTTTTTTGATTTTTTTTCTCTTTTCACGCTTTTCTCTCCGTTGGTAACTTTTGGTTTTGAAATCGATTGTATACGAGTTTGCCGTCGTTTGTCATCCAGATGTAATGATATTACAAGCACATTGGATGCATGAATCTGAACCTTGACATTTCCGCCCCTAACCTTTTCTCTCTGTATCCCCTCTATGGACAACGTGCCTCTCTCTGTATTGACCTTCTCGACTTTACCTTCTACACCAGCATACTCTCCTCTCATTACCCTCACGCTGTCTCCTTTGACTACTCTTACACTCCTGCTCTTGTACTGTTGACGTAAGTTATCCTTTAGCGATGAGCAAACACTTGAATCCCTGACGTGTCTACTCTTGTGAACAAATTTATAATTCAACTCTTGAACCTCCCAATATCAATCACAACTAAACTATCATAGACGCCAGATTTGCAATTCTGGGCCATCTTTCAGCAACTTCTGCTGCTACAGGACCTTTGATATCAGTTCCTTTGATTTCTCCTTCTTGTGTTACCAAAACTGCTGCATTATCCTCAAAGGTTAGACGTGTCCCATTGAGTCTTCGAATGGGATATTTCTGTCTAATTATGACTGCTCCGTAGATTTGTTTTCGTAATTCTGCAGGTCCTTTCTTGACCGTTACTGTTACGAAATCACCAATTGCTGCCGAAGGAAGTCTTGAGTGTCTACCTTTATACTTTGTGACCTGTACGATTCTTAGAACTTTAGCTCCTGTATTATCGGCACACACCAAATTCGCCGTAACAGGGAGGGCCCTAGTGACGTAGGGCCGGAATTCCTCTACTCCCTTAGCAGAAACGGCTCTTGTCTTAGACGTCATTTCCTGAATTTACCTCAATGACAACAAAAGAAACCGTCTTCGACAGTGGTCTGCACTCTGCAATCTTGACCTCGTCTCCCTCCTTTACATCAATACATTCTGCTGCATACGCATGTACTCGAGATCTACTCCTTTCATATCTCTTATATTTCACAACAGGACGAGAATAACTCCTTTCGACAACGACCATATTCTTGGCTTTGTGGCTTGCAACAAAGCCCGTTAACAATTTTCCTCTTATTGAGAGTTTCCCGTGGAATGGACACTGGTCGTCCTCGCAGGATTTTCTAGGAGGTGTAACAGTAATACCTATATTTCTAACCATCAAAATCAACTCATTCGCAATATACGATCCTCTGGTCTTGCTATCAAACTAGAACCACTTATAAAGCAAACGCCAGACGGAAGCTCTACCTTCATTACCTGTACTGTCGTTTTCGGTATAGCCTTTACCCCTTTATCATTCTCCATTATGAGCATTTTTTTTGTCTCATAAATTATTTTTCCGCAAATATTTCTCATAGAGGCCATGGATGAAGACTGTATGGTCACTCTCAGGCCAATCAATTCATGGCTATTTATATTATCGTTTGTAATCATGTCGATCCGACCTTTCTTTCATTTTGCAGTGTCATTATCCTTGCAATATCTCTCCTAAGCCACTTAATATTCCCGGTCTGTTTCTTTAGCGTTCCTTTAGCACCCTCAGATCTCATTTTTGCTAATTCTGTGTTCAGTTCAAATAGCTTGTCTGATAAGTCATTAACGTTCATTTCTCTGAGCGTTTTTAACTTAACTCTGCCCATTCGTCTGTACCCCCGTTGGTACTCTAGTCTCAGTCTTCTCTGTCAGGACTGTCTCTTGAGGAGGAATGCTGGAACCAGTGTCATCCGTTGTTGGCAAGGTTGCTGAATTCTGTTGTTGTACTGATTCTGAAAGTTCAAACTCTTGTGGGACTTCATTCTTTATGGCTATTCGTATTTGGATGCCCATAAGACCCATCTTTGTTGAAACATGTGAGATACTAGATTTCACTATTCTTTCAGCTACATCTCCACTCTTTGGTACTACTCCAGATGAGTGTTTCTCAAAATGAGCACGTTCACTTCTTAATTTGCCTGCAATTGAGACCTCAACACCCAAGGCTCCGGCTCCATTTATTGTATTAATGGTCCAAAGAGCTGCTCTTCGAAAGGCAGTTCCGCGCTCAATTAGTTGGGCTATTCTGTTGCACATAATTTTGGGATTCAGTTCAGGAATGGAAACTTCCTGAACGGAAATCTGCGGATTAGTGAGTCCAAATTTCTCCTCAATTTTGGCCGTCAGATCCTTTATGCCACTACCCTTCCTACCTATTACAAGACCAGGTCTAGTTACATATAGTGTAATTCTAGTCCCAATCGGAGTTCTTTGAATTTCAACATTACCGTATCCAGCGTCTTTAAGTGTAGCTGACAGAAACTCATCAAGCTCTAAATTTCGGAAATTATTTTTGACTACATTTCTAGCTGCGCTCATTATTGTATTCTACCCTCCATGGCGACTAGCTCGAAATGTACTAGTGTATTAAACTTGGGACTTGCTCTTCCCATTGCTCGAGGAGTAAATCTCTCTATTTTTGTTCCCTTGTGCACAACTGCACTAATTATTTTCAAAGAATCTAAATCCATTCCTTTATATTCTGCATTTGATTCTAGATTGTCGAGTAGTTTTAGCACTTCTTTTGCAGTTTTCTGTGGAAACCTGCCTGAACAATAACCGTCTCGAATATTCGAACGATGAGCTACCTCATTTTTATATCTTCTGTAAGGAACTGCTATTTTTCTGGCAATTACGTCCTCCAAAAAAACCCGTGCTCGTTCGATAGACATTCCCTTTAGGGCAATTGCAACCTCGCGTGCATGTTTGTGAGATATGGACTTTTCCCGAAGAGCTGCTCTAACGTGTTTCGATCTGTCAAAGTTCTGAAATGAGTACTGAAAATCGCCCATTTGAATCACTTAAGAGGAACATACAAGCTAGATCTAGATGAGCCTACACCAGGCGCACCATGTTGAACACGCTTATTTGTTATAGAATATTCACCTAAATAATGGCCTATCATTTCAGGCCTAATGGCAATAGGATAAAAATCCTTTCCGTTATGTACATTCATACTAAGACCAACCATGTCGGGCAGGATGATCATATCTCTAACATGTGTCCTCAACTGACCCTTCAACTTTCCGTCCCGTAACAATTTAATTTCTTCTCGCAGTTTTCTTTTATCGTCACTCATGTATTTTCCCACCCTCTTATCAAGAGATCTTCTCTGCCTTGCATTTAAGAGAGGGAGGAGTGCCTCAATAGAGAGAGTAGGCAACTGTTGAGAGGCATACCCCTTGAATTTGAATTCTCGAACCAATTATGTCAATTACTCCAACCAAATGCTACTTTTAAACCTAACCAAGAATGCCTCGATCATACAATTTAAACCAGACCCAGAGTAGTGGCAAGATTTCTCGCTCCCTCAGCCTCCTTAAATCTCAATAATGCCTTTTTCCCATGAATCGTTCTGTATGTATTCACTTCAGCGGCTTCGACCTCGTACAATATCATAAGTGCGCTTATAATATCCACTTTCGAAGCTCGATCAGAGACAATAAATGTTAACTTATTCTCTTTTTCGATTAGGTTAAATGTCTTTTCAGTAATATATGGCTTTAGGAGTATCGACTTTGCCTGATTAATTGTCATTTCATTCTTCTTATCTGCATTATTCATTTGCTACTACTAACCTCTTTTGTATAATGAAGCGCCAATTTTAAGAGTTTTAATTTTTCGATAGCACCGAGCGAAAAGATGGTCAATCTCGCAGGTCTAGAGCCTGGAGCGGTGTCTAACACACTGACATCTTTGATGGACTTTACATCGACTCCTCTTATCGAGCCAGAAAGATCTAGCACTTTCCTATTCTCATCTACAATGATTAGCACACTTTTCCCGGATCTACCTTTTCGTCCCCTGCGTCTCCTAGTTCCTGATGAACTCTTAGAGTTTTCGACCCTCTGTAAATCTTCGCCAATACCCAAGCTCACTAGTGCCTTCTTCAAATCCTTGGTCTTTACAAGAGATTCAATATCATCCGATACAATTATTGGAAGGCCACCTATTGTCCCTAGCTTGTGACCACGTCTTTCAACAAGTTCTTTATTACTGGTAGCAGCAATAGAAGAGCATAAGCCATATTTGTTCTCTTTTTTATTTATTTTCTTGTATGTGTTTTTCCACGATTCGGGAGGGTGCGCTACTCTCCCATGTCTTACGCCTGCAACTCCCGCAGCCTGTCCGGCCCTCGGGAAGCCTTCGCCACGTGCTCTAGCGATTCTCGCAATCCCTTGTCCCGTATTTCGAGATTCAGCACTTACGACCTCCCCTGCATTGGGATATCGGCCCTGTTTTTGAAAATTATGTGACAGTAAATTAACGTACGATTTGTGAATAATATCCTCTCTAATTGGTGTATTAAAAACCACAGGTAGCTCCATTTCTCCGGATAATGTCCCGTCGATCTCAGATACTCTAGCTTTCATCATTGTTGCGTCATGATCTCCAAGATTTTTGGTTCTGTTATTTTCCGATGAGAATACCTAAGTGGCTGCCTTATCTTCACCAACCTCTTTGGTACTCCCGGTACCGATCCCCTTACAACGATATAATCGCTGGTTATTATTCCATAATGCTTGAAACCGCCTTTAGGATTGATTCCCTTCACTTTGTCGTGTTCAGGATTGGAGATTAGCAATATACGCTTATTATACTCTGTCCTTTGGTGAAAACCCCTTTGACCTTGTCGTGGTACAGTATACATGACGACAGCTGGGGAAATAGGGCCCAACGTTCCAACTGCCCTAACACTTTTCCTCGATTTGTGTTGTTTCCTCTTCACACCGAATCTGGTGATTGGTCCTTCTACTCCTTTTCCTCTAGTAATTGCCGAAACGTCAATGTATTGTCCAGGTTTAAATACTTCAGTGATCTTGATCTCCTTTCCAAGCCTCTCCTTCAAAAATTCGTAACCCTTCTTAGTTTCCTGGCTGGAAACTGGAATTTCAAAAATAAATGGTCTTTTCTGGGATATGCCAATCTCGTGCGGGACTACACATACCAAAGCTACGATTTCTGCGGCCGAATCAAGGGTCGACTCCGCTTTGTTGAACTGCTCCTCGCTATATTTTATTTTCAATTTGCGAGAAAGGTATTTTACCGTATCTTTTCCGTACACGTCAAAAATCACACGTTTTACATATGCCTCATAAGCATAACCTCGGATACCAATGATCTTGATCGGAGGAACAGCAATAACAGTTGAAGGGTTCAAGAGGTGCTTTCCGAAATTAGGAGTTTTCTCGCGATCATCTACCGTCAAAACCTCGATACCTCCGACTTTGAATCCTGCGAAGCCAAGAAGATTGGCCCCATCAGATCGTTCTGTTGGATAAGTCCTCATTCTAGCCTCTAAACTTCTTGCTCGTGCACGAGGCCTGAAAGCAATGCTCCCTCTTCTAGGAGCGCTATATTTACGATGACCCATAATATTGACAAAAGAACGCTCTAGTTAGCCTTTAATAAATTTATTACTTTAGGCTGGAAGCCCGAGTGTTAGAGTTGGTAATGACCAGTCATTCCGTTCGAGGCGATGAGAATATGGTTTACTATAGCCAGAGTACCCAAAATCGCTTCCTCAAGTCTTACGGTTCTTGTACCCTGCATCGGAAATGAATTTACAACAAATTCAAATGACCTAATATCTTTTTTTTCATTTTTTAGAATCTCAGCAAGGCCACTCTTAGGAGCACCAAATATTACCAGCAAGTTTTGTGCGGATCTAAGACGCTTAATGAGACGTCCCTCGATCTTCCTAAGCTTTACTCCGGCCCTTGAAGTGAACAACAATAATGCATTGGGTTGATTGCTCATTAAGGAGGTCAAATCGACCGTCTCTAACACCTCATACCCCCAGTACTTATCTCCTATATCTTCTGCGCTTGCCTCCACCACATATTGATGAGGGTAACCAGCCATAAACTTCAAATTTAAAATGCTATCTACTCTGGCATTTCCCTTGAATCTTATTAGATCCCTCAGTCCAACGTAAGCATAAAGAGTACCGCCTCTTTGAACAATCAATCCAACTCGTACCTCACCTTCAGTAACCTCCCGTAGGTTCTGAAACGGCTTGTGATGAGGAGCAATAATCGGATGAAGTAAACCGGAAAATTGAAGCTGGTCCACCATCGGGTACACCAATTTTCGAAGGTAAGGAGGAGTATTGAGAAATTTCAATATGATTTTGAGCAAATTTAGGTCGACTTTTGTAAATCTAGTGGTTTTATCATGGTAGATGTAAATCCTCGTGACTCGAAATATTGAACAAGCTCTCGCAATTTGGGACACCATCATACTCTTGTCGCGCTTAGTTCCCTGTTCAGAAAGTGCAGAGTCTGGAATTGCTACCCACAACTCGGTACTTAGGGGCATTTAACCCTTCAAGAGTTGTTCAATAAGATACTCTAAGGAATTGGTGGATCCAAAACTTATATCCTGCACTAGGCCCTTCTTATCTATTAGAATACTCGAGGGTGTTCCCTTCAATTCGTACTCTTCAAATGTCTTCGCAGCATAAATTTTTGTTCGAAGATATTGCTTAACGTTTGCGATGATTCTCTGTCTTTCTTTCTCTGCATATGATCTAAAGTTTTCAATATTAGCTTCAACGAAATCCATGACGTTGTTCTCGCTGAGGTTTGTATCAAGTCTTTGTAAATCATCTATAGCAACGGGAAATGGAATCCGATAGGTCAGCTTGTTTACATCTCTTATCTTACCGTATTGTGAAAGTACTCTTTGTGTCTCACCAATTACCTCACCATTTTCTACGAGCTTTCTCAAATTATCCAAATTGTTCTTATCGTAATCCTCAAATGCTGTAGCCAAGCCCAATACCTTAAAATTACTATTCCCGAATCGGTTATACAGCCTGATACTTTCTGGGATCCCATAAATGAAGCAACCAGGACAATTAACCTGGAACACCTCGACTAGAATTACGTTGTCTCTTTCCTTATCAATATTAGTTGGCTTTCCTTGAATCCAGTCTGAGATCTTTAGATTGGGTGCTATCTTACCAATTATACTGTTCATGGGATGAATACTGAGTAGAAGATCTCGCTAATATATCTCGCTTGTTTCATAACAGATAGAATAACTCACGATCCACCCTGAGTCTGCCGATCCTTTGAGAATGCAGCATACTTTTCTATCTCTTGATCCTCGATCTTCCTCATGATCTTGTCTTCATTACTTATCATCGCCATTTTAATGTGCCGAGTACCAGTTTTCTCCTCACTGACAAGATAAATGGATTCCATGGCCAATGCTGCTCCTTCATCCATGGATAAGTCATTTTTATAATTCTTCTCTAGAAACTCTGTCACTTGATCACTACCGGCACCTATGGCAACAGCATCATAGCCGATATATGTGCCACTGGGATCTGTAAGGTATAGTGATGCACCATTAGCGTCCACGCCAGCAAGTATAAGCGCTACACCAAATGGTCGCACACCTGCATACTGTGTGAACTGTTGGGCCATATCTGCAATATTTTTAGCAACCCCTTCCACATCAACAGGTTCGTCATAGATTAAGCGATTGCTTTGAGCAAAAAATCTGGCGTGATCTACCTGGGTTCGAGCATCTGGAATATATCCAGCTGCTGCTACTCCTATGTGGTCGTCGACTTGAAAAATCTTCTGAGTCACGTTCGAGAATTGCAATTTCCTTGCCTTTTCCTCAACCGCTAGTATAACCCCACCTTTGCTTTTTATTCCAATGGCTAAAGTGCCTCTCCTAACGGTCTCAATTGCATATTCAACTTGATAAAGTCTGCCATCGGGAGAAAATACAGTAATCGCTCTATCATATCCTGCTGCTGCTGGTAACAATACATTTTCTACTACTTTCTAGAGTTTAATTTAAATTTACCTTAATTATATTTATATCTCATAATAACATTCACGTCGTACTTTCGATATGCCTGAGGATGAAATTATCTTTTACGGTCATCCCAATGTGAGATGTCTCCATCAGAGAACCATTGAAGTCACAACTGACTCGCATTTGACCTTGAGGGGCGACTGCATTATAGGTGTACGAGCAAGCAAGGCTTGCAAGGACTTGAACGATCTTTTGAAAAGCAGAATCCAGGATGATCACGCACGGATCAAGGTCGAGATCTCAGTTGGAAACGTCACAATGCAGATTAATGCAAGAGGTGATAAGCATTTGTCTTTATCAAGCCACACTGAAGTTGTTATGAGGAAATCAAATTTTATATCCTCTAGAACTCTATGTATTAATTGCGATAAAGGGTCAGCGGATATGCCTGTAGTAATGGTAAGATTATTAAAGGACCCTTCATCAAAAGGGATTCTGAAGATAACATCTGAATAAAATGCCAATAAGGATTGTTCGAATATTCTTAGATTAGTGAGCTTGTCCAGATATTTCCTTGAACGCAAAATTATATCTCTTTGTTAATTCGTAAGTAATTTCGGATGGGATTACAAGTGACTCCTGTTTCATCTTCTTATCAAGAATCTGTTGCAAAAGTCCTGATTTTTTTAGCCAATCCCTGAGAA
>JANWJI010000027.1 GCA_025449515.1 Nitrososphaeraceae archaeon
ACTTTAATTTCTGCTTCAGCACATCTGTTTTCTCTCGATTTCTTGCAACCTAGCTGATAGGGACACAAGTTGATCTGATAATTGTGCTATAGCATCATTCTTTACTTTATCACGCTGTCTTAGCGACTGATTCAATTCTTCCAATTCTTCTACCTTAGTTTGTATGTCGGCGCCCTGTCTTTCTAATTGATAGATATTTAGGAAGGTTAAATAGGGTTCGATTATGCTGAATATTTCGGCTTTTTCTGAATCCTTCTTGCGCCAGTATGTAGAACCAGAATGTCTTATAAAATACTCAGAGTAATCAGCATAACCTAGGTCAGATGTAGTAGTCTTAAAGGAATGTAGAGTTCTGTCAACTAATCATCATCATATACTTCGATGATGGAGGGCTAGTTGCAAGAATGACTATTCAAAGATGGCTTTAAATAAAATAAGAATATATGATGTTTGCTTATTATTCACTTAGTTCGATATCGAAAATTCGGACGGATCAGCAGGAATTTCCATCTAACCTGATTGAAATATATACCAATTTGGTAACTATTCTAGAATGAATACAGTGTTCAACACGCTCAGAAAGCCATAAAGAGTAGGAAAAGTACAATTGATATTTATTCCTATATTAGTGTGTATAAAGGTGTCAAGACAAACTTATTTTGTTAATTCAAACGAATCAATCATTTTTTGTATAGTTGGAATGTAATACAAATAATTTGATGAATCGGCATGATAGCTAATAATATACCCTCTATCATCTTTTATCATTAGAACTTCCATCACTTTAGCTGTGGCGGCATCTTCCTGTCCTTCTCTATAAGTATATACTATTTTCTGAGCGACATTATTCTCTGCCAGAGTAGTTTCATGCGATTCTGGTTTAATAAATCTAAAATCTAATAATTTTGTCGATAGAGAGGTGAGATGTGAAAGAACAAAACCACGTAGCGAAATTGCATCAGAAGTTGGTTTATCAAAAAGTCTGAAAAAATCTTTAATATTATTGTGATGCATGGTATGAATTGATATTATAAAACTTGGATATTTAGTGAAATGATCCTTCATTTGCGGGATGAATTTAACAACTTGTCTCTCTGAAGAATCTTGGTCTTCATCCTCTTCCATCTTTTCCCAATTAAATGGATATTGTATATTAATTCCAAAAGCAGGATTCTTGTATGTCGCGAAATTTTCAGAATTATTTTCACCTGTCTTATCTCCTGGGGTTGCATCGGTATTGTCTGTTCTTTTCTTAGTCTGTGCGAGAGCCTGTTCTTGTAGAATATTGTATGGAACAATATGACTTAACGAAATAGACAGCACCAGCAAGGAAAGTAGAATCAAACTAATTCTTGAGGATAAAAAGCTAAGATGCAAATCGACTTTTTCTTTACTGCATGTAGGAATAATAAGGTATCTTCTAAAGACTGTTAATATAATATATTGCTGAACAAAGTTAACTCTTGACTATATGGTGATTTACACGGCTAAAAAACAATCGATAGGAATGGCTGACTTTCTTATTTACATCATAGAAGATTGTTAAAGGACAAAATCCTGAAATGTGTTGATGTGATGAAATGTTTATTATTATTATTATTGTGACATTTTATAGATAAATTTAGATGTTTATAAAGTTGCTTGCATCACATATGAAAATCTGTAAATCATGAATAAAAGCTAATATAATAAAAAAGAGGTATCACATAGATGTTGGATGTCTATAATAATAAAAAAATGAATATATTTGTAAAATGTACAACCATTCAATGACGAGATGGAACCAGTATAAAGTAAAAATTACTATATACTTTTAGTAATGACCAATATATCTGAAATATTATGTATAGGCAATGAATTGCTTTCAGGGACAGTTGTAAACACCAATGCTCAATGGATTTCAAAAAGAATTACAGATGCTGGAGGATTGGTAAAAAGAGTGACCGTCGTTAGAGACGACATTAATGAAATAGCTTCAATAGTGAAGGAAATATTAGCTAGAAAACCCAACTGGTTAATCATTTCTGGAGGACTCGGTCCCACGTACGATGATAAAACACTAGAAGGTGTTGCCATGGCCCTCGGTACTGATCTCGTATTAGATGATGATGCAATAGAAATGCTAAAGCGAAGTTATACACGATATTCATCTAGTCTCAAGTTAAATGAGGTCAGACTAAAAATGGCCAGAATTCCCAAGGGATCAATTCCAATCCAAAATCCTGTTGGCAGTGCCCCATCAATATTAATAGATACTACTAAATTTGATAATAATATTAATTCCATAGGTCCAGGTACACATACAAAGATCATCTGTCTTCCGGGAGTACCGAATGAACTAGAAGCAATCTTTCTAGATAACATTCTTCCACAAATGAAAATGATGATCGGGGATTTTCATATTATTGAAACAAATCACGAAATTGTGGGTATTAGCGAGGCCATGATTGCACCAATTCTACTGAAATTGGTTCAATCATTTTCCGATGATTCAATTTATCTGAAAACACATCCACGTGGGTTTACTAAAGACAATAAACCAAAGTTGAGAATTCAAATTGTTACTAAGGGAAAAGAGAAATCAACAGTAATATCAACATATAATTACATTTATGACACCTTAATTGAGGAAATAGATAGATTGGATGGAGAGGTGTTACTAACATAGTCGTTCATTGAACTTTTAATTTTTTGGATTAAGAACCGGTCATCATTGAAAGTCAATGTACGAATGTCAAGAAATGATTGTATTCTACTAGCCTCAATTGGCCAAAGCTATAGTCTAACCCAAATAGTGATTGCTGTCAGTATCCATCTACAGTTTTGATTCACAAAATGCAACTCGTGGATAAATTTACATATTCGATTAATCGGATTGACATAAAGTGAACGACTGAATGGAATAGTATGGAATAGTAATATCAAATATCAAAATGCCTTCAAATTTTTCTTTTATATAATAAAAATTCCTCACATTGATTTATTCCTATATATTTCATAACCGAATGAACAAAAGGAACTTGTGGACTAAATATTTGTAATCTTTCGTGTTCTTTAATCTTTAGATAGTCCAAATTTATGGCATATATAACCAAATGCTTTAATACAGACAGCTGATTAGCATTGGCATCCAAATAAAGTATTTGAAATTGTTCCCCATCATCTTTGTTAACAATTACTACGCCAATAATAGAAGAATCTACATTTTCTGCTACAAGCACAATTTTGTTAGTGATGAGGTGATGCAAGGTTGTAGGATCTAAAGGATACCATCTCCACATATCCACATAGCTTTCACCAGATAACTTGAAGATTTCAGAGGATTTAAGATATTTGAATATACCATTAATATCCCCTAGATTTGCAACTCTAACTTTATAACCATTCGTACTTAAACCATTCTGAGTTTTATGTCCACTAAAATAATTCCATTTCGATATCTTAACAAAACCATTTCTTTGCATCAGTATTTGTGACGGAACATTATTTGCTGACACTATTGCAGCCGACTCTTTAGCGTCCTGTTCTATACCATACTCTAACATTTTTTTGATTAATTCTGTTGCTACATGTCTGCGTCTATAATCTGATCTTATTCTGATACCTTCTAGCCATATCATCTTTCTATTTGGACACAGGTGGACATGAGAGACTGCCACTATAGTAGAGGATTGTCTTCCAGCGTTAAGTTGTTTAGTATATTCCTCAGATTTGTACTCTGCTATTATTAACCGCCCATTTGGATCAGAGTACCAACTATTCCATACCTGGTCTATATAATCACCCCAATCAAATGTATTAACACAGAATTTTAAAACATCATCTTTATCATATTGCTGTGCAGGTCGTATTTTTAACAATATATATCATGATATTTTTATCATGATATATAATATAATACAAACATATACATAATAATAAATAAATAAATAACTAAATAACTAAATATAAACCTAATTTACGAAATATAACGACGACGAAATAGTTGCAATGATCACGTCAACTTAAAAGTTGAAAGTCTAAGGCATAACAGTTATAATATGAACAAGCATTAGGATTCCCTATTACTGTACAGCAGTAACGCAATAGTAACGCACGTAATCAAGTTCACCTATCTTATACCAATTAACATAAGTACGGTAACGGGAATCAGAATATGCGTAATTATCTGACCTGGAATGTGTTAGATTACTTATGTTAACTGGTATAGGTCCAACACAATATCTAAACCCGTGTTACATTTTTATATTATTTATTTTATTGTTCAAGTATCTCCACAAATATAGTACACATAATATTTACAACAAGTATTCGAAGTAGTTAAATTATCTCAATTAAAATTCCTAACGTGCAACAATACTGATTCATACATAACCACTTTTAGTTCTCTAATAAATTAAATACTCATCAAGACATAAAAACTTGTTAGTATTCTTTGAGGCTCAAGGTTGGTAGGTCTGATATAATAACTTTATTTGCTAGATAATATTTAATTTCTTCATATGGATGAAACAGACATTAAAATACTTCATCAAATATTATCTGATGGAAGATCGTCATATAGAAAAATCGCAGAGCAGATTGGTGTGTCACCACCCACTGTTCTAAATAGAATACAAAAATTAGAAACCAATCATGTCATAAAATCATATTCAGCAATATTAGATCACGAAAAATTGGGCTATGATCTAACCGCAATAATCGAGGTTACTGCGGTAAAGGGTAAGATAACAGAAGTAGAAAAACATATATCAAAATTTGCAAATGTTTGCGCAGTTTATGACATTACTGGATTAACAGATATGTTAATAGTAGCTAAATTTAGAAATCGTAGGGAGCTGAGCGATTTTGTAAAGAAGGATCTGGCACTACCATTTGTTGAAAGAACTAATAGTCATATGGTATTAGTAACTGTAAAAGAGGATTTTCGATTTTTTTAGTTTGTATGGATATTCTTTGAGGGAAAACAGAGATCACATTTTTGGTGATAAAATTGATTTCCCAATCCTGGGAATAAGCTAGTACTAACTTGAAAAGATAAGTACTTAGTTATCTACTCTAGATTAACAGATATAAAGCTTTTTCTGTGATGACTATCTGAACGTTTAATTTTATGAGGATGAGCTTTATATATCATGCTATTGCAGTGTAACTATGTTTGAAAACATTGGCTTAACAATGTACATGGTTGCAGGATTCATTGTCACATACCTCTCATTGGAAATAGCCTGGCACTTTACGGCTTGTAAAATTCATAACAAAACAATAAAGCCGTGTATGTTTAAGCAAGTAAAAACGGTACTCATAAAGAGATCTAATCTCCAATAATATGTACAAATGACAAAACTAGAGCTCATTAATACTAGATACAAATGTAATTAGATAGTAACTAAAACAGAAACCCTATCTCAATAAGAGCATTTGAAATAAAATGGAGATATGCTATCATGTGGTACTGTCATCGCTTCAGACTAGATAGTAGCTCTTTAAACGGCAGCGTATTTAGTATATCAGATTTTCTGGCCCAGCCGCGTCTTGCTTGACCTATACCAAATTTTAAAAAGGCAAAATGAATTGGATGATGTGCGTCTGAATCAATTACAAGATTAATGCCTTTTTGTACTGCCATTTTCACATATTCATCTTTTAGATCGAGACGATCATAATATGCATCAATCTCAAGTAAGGTATTCGTGTCCTTTGCATTATCTAATAATTTCTCAATATTAACGGGATATCCTTCTCTTTTGTTTATGCGTCTACCCGTAGGATGAAATATGATATCAATGCTAGGATTCTCCATTGCTTTCAGCAGCCTATTTGTTTGAAGTTCAATTGGAAGTGAAAAATTGGAATGAATTGCTGCCCCTACAATGTCTAGTTTATCCAATACATTATTTGGGATATCAAGGGATCCATCTTTCATTATATTCACTTCAGCGGCAGACAAAATTTTGAAATTCTTAACCCCTGTCACGGTTGTTGTTTTTTCTTTTTCGTTACAAGTGTGTTGTGTTTCCGGTTTAGGTTGAAGTGGAGGTTGTTTTGTGTCATATTGTCCCTGTTTTATTCTATCATTTAGCTCTGCAATTTTGTTTGCCTGATCTAGTAATTGCGTTTCATCAAGCCCATTTGTTAATTTCAAACTTTTCGTATGATCTGTTATTGCTATATATTCAAATCCAAAGCTCTCCTTGGCTGCTAAAGCCATATCTTCTATTGACATTGTACCATCTGTACTGTCACTATGGACTTGCAAATCACCTCTCAGATCATTATATTGAATTAAATGCGGAAGTCCTTTTCCACCAGTTTTTGCCAGTTCAATTTCTCCAGTATTTTCTCTAATTTCTGGAGGAATCCATTCTAAATCTAACGCGTGATAGACATCCTCTTCGGTTGAACCTGCAACCTTATTCTGATTTTTGTCAAAAATTCCCCATTCGTTTAGATGAAGGCCTTTTGCGAGTGCTACCTTACGCATGGCTACACCATGTTCTTTGCTGCCCGTAAAATATTGTAAAGCTGAGCCAAAGCTTTCTTCAGGAATAACTAGAAGATCAGCATCCATTCCATTATTTAGCCGCACAAAACTTTTGCTTGCTCCCTTGCCAAGAATTTCGCCTATTTCTGGCATTGAAATGAAATAATCCATTATCTTTTTAGCCTCGTTTGAAGCCACTACAAAGTCAATATCACCTATTGTTTCTTTCATTCTTCTAAAAGAGCCTGCGGCAACAGCGCTTTTTACTCCTTCAAAGTTTAGTAATCGTGTCTCGATTTGTTTTACTAGAGGATAAACTTCACCTAAAAGATATCGACCTCGTCCTTTCCTAAATAGTTGAATTTTCTTTAGAATCATTTCTTCCTTTCTTTCGGAAAACCCTCGAATATTACGGAGCTTTCCTTCTGATGCGACTTTTTCTAAATTTGATAAATCCTTAACACCTAAGTTATCATAAAGGATTTTAATTGTCTTAGGGCCTATGCCTTCCAAACCATAAAATTCATCAACCTTTATGGAGGTTTTGGATTTTAATTCTTCAAAGTATTGTATTTTACCTGTTCTCAGATATTCTTCAATTTTTGAAGCAATTGCTTTTCCTATGGATGGAATTTGCATTAAGCCTTTCAATCCGTGGTTTTTGTATATCTCTTCAATATTTGATGATAAATTCGTAATTACGTCTGATGCGGCTTTATAAGATCTTACTTTAAAGATTATGTTAGGATTTTCGTCTTCCATTTCCAGCATAAAGCCAATTTCACGCAAAACCTTTGCAATATCAGCATTCTTAATCTTTATACCCCTTCACCACAATGTCAGTATTTCAATCAATCCCCATACTTTTCTGTTTTGAACTATTCTACTACTGAATTTGCCTGAATTTGAACAATATACGTTTTAAATGTCGATATATTATATTAAGAAGTTATTTTGAGATATATGCTGGATTGATGAGATCAGAAATCTCATTTACGCTGAAAAAGTACAGGACATGGGTATTTTATTAACGTTATTTTGTCCTGTATGAAAAAATACTATTGAGAGTCAAAATGCACTATTGCTAAAATCCATTATGAATTATTATATAATTAAATTGAGATAGAAGTAGTAGATGAAAAACACCTGACGTAGATATAACTGACCGATCCTGTAAAAATGCGCCGATAGATGACATGAACTAAGTAGAGTTTCTCAATCAAATCTGTAATAAATAATATGTTAACATTGCATCGAATTGCAACGTTCTAATTGAGATGAAATGACAATCAAAATTAATGCGTTCAGTCCAAGTCCCTAAACCTAACTGGTCCTTTGAAATAGTAGACAGAGATATTCCTGAACCTGATTCTGGACAAGTTAGGATCAAGGTCCAAGCATGTGGTATATGTCATGGTGATTCTTTGACAAAAAGAGGGAGTATTTCCAGGTATCCAATATCCACGCGTTCCAGGTCAGGAAGTGGCTGGTATTATAGATCGAGTGGGCGAAGGTGTTACTGAATGGCAGTCTAGGCAAAGAGTGGCTGTTGGATGGCATGGTGGACACTGCGGTCACTGCGAATCATGTCGGCGTGGAGATTTTGTTACTTCTTGTTACATACAAGTACCAGGTATTTCTTATGATGGTGGTTATGCAGATTATATGATTGCTCCCACAGGAGATCTTGTACTCATTCCCAACGAGCCTTCGGCTATAGAGGCCGGACCTATGATGTGCGCAGGTATCACCACATATAATGCCCTTCGCAATAGCGGAGCTAGAGTGGGTGACGTTGTTGCCATACTTGGGATTGGTGGATTAGGCCATCTATACCAGTTAGCAAATGTTCTCTAACTAAATTTGACTAATGGGTAGCATATAGTAGACAGGAAAAGCTATCTGCTGCATTTCATCCTTAGATTTGTTTGACCGTGTCGAGAGGGAAATTAGTAGAGATATACAGAAGGGAATCAAATGCTAAGGTAAAGGAGAGACTGCTTCTTATTATC
>JANWJI010000028.1 GCA_025449515.1 Nitrososphaeraceae archaeon
CGCCTTGTGAAGACTAAGGAAGAAGTTGATTGGGTTATCGATGCTTTAAGAAAATATAGCCGCTAAATCCTTAAATTTTCAGCTTTTTGTTATAATTCGTGAGTGCTAAGGACCTTTGTTGATGCTATATGACGATACAATTGGCATTCAAATAACCTAACCAAAAGAAATGTGGCGATAGCCTACGATCGTCTAGCTTACACCAGCAGGCTCGTGGCTTTGTTCGCCGTGATCGAGCTGTTTGTGTGCGTTCAAGTCTTCTGCACTATTAAAAACCCTTCCACAAAGACTGCAACGTTCCTGTTTCGATGGCTTATTAGAAGAGGATGCTGCAAAACCCATACTATTATTATATTTGATAAACTCATAATTAAAGATGATACTACTATCTATCTATTATGCTTGGAGCGTATCTGGAAGAAATTGGACAATCCACCACTCAAATAACACTGCTCACCATACATTTTTTTCCTATTGTGCCTTAAATGAACTGAGATTATTAACTCTTTTGTAACGCTCTTTAGTGTATATCCAAAGGATCTTGCGATATAAAAAATATATTGAGATGGAACCCTTACACTATGTCAAATTTAGTATTCATACAAAATAATAACTGACTGGAATTTGTATGTGTCCTGAGTAGTCTTGCGAACCTCTAGCCCATTTTTTGTCATAAATGCGACATAACTTAGAGTTAATATTTTTATTCCCAAGAGCCTACATGAATACATGTCAAAAATTATCCGAGATATAATGACTAAAAAAATAGTAACAATAAACCAAGAAAAAACTGGTTTAGACGCGGCCAAGTTGATGGATGATCATGGTATTAGTTCGTTGATCGTAGAAAACAATCAGAAGCATGTAGGCATTATTACGGAAAGAGATGTCGTCAGCAAGATTTGCTGCAGGGATTTACAACCATCCAAGGTTAAAATCGTTGACATCATGTCGAATATTCGAGTATATGCAAATCCGAATACTCCCATTGAGGTTGCTGTACAAAGAATGGTCAACCACAAGATTCGGCGATTACCAGTAATCGAAGGCGGAAAAATTGTAGGGATAGTTACGGTTACCGACCTAGCAAAGGAGCTAAGAAAAACGATATTACAGGAGGGACTATTATCAGAATTGTCAGAATTAAATGCGCTTAATTGTTAACAAGATGACGTCATTGCTTAGTCGATGCCTCTCCTTCGTCTATCGGGAAATTATTATGAATCATGACGAACAAGTCGATCTAAATTGAAGATGTTATGCAACATATGTAAGGTTATTTGAAGTGAAGAATGCGGATTAGCGGGGGGTTGATTTGAACCTGCGGCCGCATGCGATAGGCAATTGCGGTAACCGCTCTGCGGGTTATGAGCCCGCCGGGATAACCTAGCCTCAATTCACTGAACTGGCTTCCCCACCCCGCTGAAACCAAATCATTTAGGCGATAATATATCTATTTCTTCCTGTGTTAGGAAGAAATAGTGTAGTGAAGCAATAAATAATTTAAAATGTCTTGAGAATGAGTGAAATTTCTTTGCCATAATTGAATATTTAGAGGTTATTTAGATTCCCTGAGAGGATAAACATTAAATGTCAATTTGTCTTCCTACAATACTCTATTTAGAAGGCTCTTTTGTAAATATATCATCATACGCAAGAGCCCACCCCTTTGGACCGATCCCGGGAACTCTAATAATCCTATTAATTTTGACATTAGACCATGAACCATCCTGTCCTTGAACTAATACAGGAATATCCATATGTCCTAACATCGACGCGTCATTTTCACTATCACCTATCCCAAAAAAGGTTACATTATGATCATACTTTTTCTTAAATAGATTAACTAATATTTCAACAGCTTTTCCTTTATCATTCCCCATAGTCACATCAAAAAACCTACCACCGTGTATTAGGCTCAGGTCCATTTCTCTGGCTATCCTAGTCAATCTATCCAGATCTCTTTTCTCTATTTGTAGAATGGTTTCACCATATTCCCTATGAGCCATTTCTTTCGCATGTTCAGCGCTGAGATTTGTTATACTGCTTAGTTCTTGTATTGATATATCTGCAACACCTCTAAAATTTATATTAAAATTCTTCCTAATGTCATTAAGTAGTTCTCTAATTTTCGTAGCTGGTTTTCCCAGCTCGACAATATAATCATCATCGCGCTCTTTGACAGGATAATTTCCCAGAATGTATGAATGATTAAAATAATCCTTTTCGATTATTATGGCCCCACCATTTTCGACTATGAACGGATCGGTCAATCCAACCTGTTTTCTGATCCGATTTTGCTCGGCCAAGGTTTTTGCCGAGCACAGGATCACGGGGACACTGCTCTTTATTAGTGAACGAATTAATTTAGGAGTTTCTCCATATCCTCCTGTGTTATCAAGTATAGTGCCATCTATATCTGTAAAAATAACCTTTTGGATCAACTGTGCAGTTAGCTTGTAGGCCTTTGAAGTTTGTTAAGGTATCGATCTATGAGTAGATAAGAATTCTATTTTCCTATACTCAAATTTCCGTCCTCTCGGCATTTTATTTGGTCTTCTATAAAAAGATGAATTAGTTTTTGTGCTCAGACAATCGATAATATATTCCTACAATCGCACCACAGATTGAATTTGCCACATGCAATAATATTACGATGAATCTGCCTTTACATTCCTTCATAATACAAATACTTGCGGGAGGTGGGATTCGAACCCACGAACCCCTAAGGGATGAGGTATCCCAGTCAATTTAAAACTTCTGAGCTACGTGCATAAGTAAGAACTGTCTCACGCCGTTGACCGGGCTTGGCGACCCCCGCACTAAGCTCATACTATTGCACACATTATTTATATGATGACAAAATTCGATCCTTCAGAATCGGGTCTCGACTTGACTTGACTTGTGAAGGTGTGCTGATCCCTCATCAACAAAACTTTAGATTTGACTACCTCTATCATCGCTACGAAATGAATTAGATCAGGCTATACAACAAATTTTGGCTCCGGGTGATACTGGCATGGCTAAACTGAATTAAAGATACCATGGCCAACTTTGATACTGCATATTATATCGAAGAGTCAAATGAAGTTAGATCATGATTTGAAAAGCTGAGAAAATCTTATCAGTAGGAACATTTCACTTATCATTTTACAAATACTGCATACGCTAGTCATTACACACTATGCCGTGTGATCTAATATTATTTACTTCACACAAGATACTGCTTGTAGCTAAAGGGGAAACGGACTCATGTATCTATCAGGGAGAATATTTACATGCCATTCATATCAGATCTTATCTCTGTTATGGGTGCCTTATCTTGATGCTTGTACTTGATAGCTTGTGATGCGCCTCCCTTAGGATACACTCCATACACCATGCTCGCTTCGGCAACAATGGAGTCCTTCAAAGTGACCATGATTATTTGGCTATCTTGTGATCTCTGTAGTAATACTCTGGATAATCTATCTGTATTCTCAGCGTCGAGGTGAGCATCTACTTCATCCATTATGTAGAATGGTGACGGCCTGAGTGATTGCAGTGCTAGCAAGAATATAGTCGCGGCCATTGTCTTTTCTCCCCCAGATAACGACGTGGATTCACGTGCGTTTTTACCAGGAAATTGAACCATCAGTAAAATGCCACTTGATATGTCGTCTGCATCTTCCAATTCAAGTCTGGCCGAGCCTCCAGTTATGTCTGAAAAGGTTTTTCTTATATTATTGTCTACCTTTGTAAATGCATCCATGAAAACCTCTTTTTTTTCCTTGACTGTTTCTTCTATAAAACGGATGATGGAATTGCGTTCGGTCTCCAACTCATTTCTTCTGGTTGACATCCCCCTGTAGCCGTACACTACCTCACCATAACTTTCGACGGCTCGCAAATTTATTGTACTTCGTATTTTCTCGTACTCCATACCTAGTTCTTTAATTGCCGTATCAACATCAAATGAATCTAGTAGACTTGTATAGCCTAGAACATTAAGTTCATTAAAGCGCCCAATTTCTTCATCTTTAAGACTCGAAATGTCTTTTTGATTAATTGCGAAATCTCTCTCTAACACATTGATTTCTTTAGAGAGTTTTTTCTCATCCTCCATCATTGTTCTTATCTGCGATTCATACTTTTGGAGAATAGTATAGGATGCTCCCGATGAATCTATGGACTGCTGTTCTCGATCCCTGAATGCTTGAATCTCGCTCTCGATGGATTGTACGGTTTTTCGGAGTTCAATTACGTCTACATTTTTTATAGACATTTCGCGCTCTAATTGACGGATTTCTTCCTCGAATGAATTAGCTCGTTCCACGTAATTATCAACTTCAATTTTTAAAGATGTAGAACTGGTAATTTGTTGACGCAAGTCAATATCCGCATCTTCAATTAGTTTTATAACCTGAGCCTTTCTGCTATTTGCCTCATACATTTCTTTCTCGTAGGCATTATTTTCATTATTTTTTAATTCCTGTGTTATCCTATCCATTGTTGATGTAAGTATAGATAATCTGATTAGATACTTGTCAAGTTCGCTATTTAGCCGACTATTTTCAGATAGAATCATCTTATAATTTGAATCGATCTGGCTGAGGGATGCTTCGGTGTCAGTAGCCGAATTTTGTAAGAAAGCTAGTTCATTATTGATATTTTCTATCTTTGCTTCACTTCTTATCGCTGATGGTTCTAATTCCCTTAGCTTCGATTTTATATTAACATGGCCTGCTGTTTTTTTCCTTATTGAACCGTCCAGAGAGCTAAGGCGCTGCCTCGTCACGCCTATTGAGTCACGAAGCAATATCGATTCGGTCAGATCCGATATCTTAGACCCAAAGTCGACAGACATGGAGGTTATATCGGGCTCGAAAAGCTCGCCAGATACGGAGACAACTCTATAACCTCTTTTTGCGAGCAAATACGCAAGAGAAGGAGTCCTGACAATGAAAGTAGTCCCAAATATGAACTGGACTAGGTTCAAATAATCAGACTTCACAAAATCGGCTAGATTTCCAATGATTCCTGTAACGTCCCGACTGTCTTTCTTATTTATTACCTCCTTCTTGGTGGGCTTGAGTATCTCTAGGGGGATAATTCTAAGTCGAGGTAGTCTTCTTGTTTTAGCGTATTGTACTACCGAGAGCATAGACTTTATGTCGTTTACTACGAAGGCTTTCATCCAATCTGAGCCAGCAGCCAATATGGCTCTCTCATAAGGCTCATCCCATTTCAAGAACTCGTGAACTAATCCCTTTATCCCAAATTCATAGTATCTGGCCCTGAAGCTTGCGATAGCAATGTCTTCGTTCATGATATCTTTAGCAATATTTGTCTCAGCCTCATACCTCGAAGTTAAATTCTGGGCTCTAGATAAAACTTCCAAGGATTTTGATATCCCTTTCTCATGAGCATGTTCTATTTTTTCTAGGTCACTTTGCAACGTCTTCATAGAAACTAGATTAGCTATTTCTGAATCCCTTGCCTCTATGCGTATGTTTAAGGATGTCTTGTCCTCTTGAATTTTCTCTGTGAATAGACCAATTTTTTCGATATATTCCTTTCCTCTTTCTTGGGTTATTCTTAATTTTTCTTCTACTCTCAATCTTAAAATATCTATATTATTTTTGATGGTATTCAATTTTTTATATTTGAGATTTAAGTTCGAAATAGTGTCTCTAACTGCGTTTAATTTGGTGTAGACTTCGTCGATTTTAGAATTAGCTTTCTCTAGTTCAGATTTTAATCCAGATAGTGATTCTGTTTTTTCGGTTATTACCAGATCAATCTGGTGTAAATTCGATTTACTCGTTACAATTTTTTCAGCTAAACTATCTCTCTCTAACTTGAGTAAAGGTATACGTTTCTCTAGATAATCTGTTCTTTGTTCAGATTCCTTTAGTAGTGCGCTTTTTCGCTCAGCATCGTATACGATACTAGATAGTTTGCTTTCTATTTTTGCCTTTACCTTATTGGCGGCGTCTACATCTTGAATAAATTGTATTTTTTCCGCGTTTAGCTTCTCTATTCTAGACTGCACCTCTTCTAATCTCGCCGATAATTCTGTTATACGCATCCTGGTAGAATCCAACACTTTTCTCCGAGATTCTACTCCATCAGCGATTGACCTTAAACTATTGGAAAGTTTGACTGCCTTAAATTTCGTAATTTCTTTGTCGAGTTGACCATACCTCAGCTGATTATTCCTTTCCACTTCCAGCTCGTCGATTCGCTTCCTAATTTCCCCAATTCTTGCGAATGCTATTTCTAAGCGACGGTCGGCTTCTTCGAGATGTTTGATAGCCTCGGTCTTTTTTTCATCAAAATATGAAAGCCCAACGATATCTTCTATTATTCTTCTACGCTCATCCAAATTTAACTCAGAAATGCGAGTTATCATGCCCTGTTGAACTATGTTAAGTTTATTTGAAGCTCCCATCACAATTTCGAGCAATTCGATGATCGTGAATCTAGTCACTTTTTTACCATTGAGGTAGTACTGGCTGTCGCCTGTTCTTCCCTCCATTTCTCTCGTTAGTGTCACGGAATCAAAATCTACAGGGATTCCGCGGTCGGTATTGTCAAAACTCAATCCAACTCGGATCAATCCTGAAGAGGTACTCTGACTATCGTGAAATAGTGACTGGAATCTGTCGACCCTTAATGCTTTTGGACTGTTTTCGCCCATCGCGAATAATATCGCGTCCATGATATTGCTTTTTCCAGATCCATTAGGACCAGTGACTGCAACAAGCCCCCTGCCAAAGTTTAACGTTGTGTTCTTTAAACCAAATGACTTAAAGCCATATATTTCCAGCTTCTTAATATGTACCAATGAAGGATTAGTAATGACATTTCATTGTATCTAATATATGTTCTAGATTAATCTTGGGGGTCTAATAGTAAAAAATAGTTTTATTACGTTCCTGTTCAACAGAATCTTGGTATCACAGACCATATCATAATACATCTTAATGATAACTTCTCATTAACAAGCGGTTTTTCCTTTGTGCTCTGACTTATAGGTTATAATCTGGGTCATTTAATAAAAGCTGACACGGATCTTGATCATTTCTTATGGATAGGATGATTCTCCTAAGGTCATACTTCATTTAGTTTAAAATGCTATAGATCAATAATAACAAGTTCACTAGTCACGTGGACGGTAGTCAGCCAAAGAAAATACGAAGAATTAAGACGTACTTGCATCTTTAGGATTCATTAGATTGAATATGTTTGGTTATATGGAATGTCTATCTATTTTTAATGCCAGACATAGTTTTTAAGCCCTTTCCATAGATCTTCTGCAGAAGGTACATATGCGTAGAATTCTAATATCAGGTACTCGGCAAATTGTAGATAGACTCGAAGCAAAGCTAAGAAACACATATGATGTCGCCACAGAAATAATTCCTGATAATCCTAGCGAGGTTTGTCAAATAAGTGCAAAGATACGAAGAGATTGGGTCACGATTTGTAGCTTTTCCTCTAAAGAGGAGTTGAAGAACATAATTACAATGTTTGAAGTGAACTACGCGATACGATCTCGGTAGACCAATGAATCTTTGTAACCGCTAACATTTCATATGTTAACGCAATCGAGCAAGGAATTGCGTAATAAGAAAATTCCGCTTCAAAATAGTGAAAATATCAAACGTTCTAGAAGCAAAAATCTTTCCGGGGTCTTATTACTGTTTATGTTGCTTCTCTTACGATACCTATTTTTACTAATCCTTGTAACTACCTCGATAAAATAAAACGGGGCCCGAAGAATAAATGACCCAACTTTATATTACTAGACATAAATAGTATGTATCAGACTCGTAAGAAGTACTAAATGAGAAATCTTGTAAAAGCTATTACTAGATTAATTCTAAAGTATCTTGATTTCGTCCATGCAACTTAGATACAATATGACTTTCGTGTATTGTAAGATGGATTAGCGTTAGCATTATCTTACCTATAGCGTTGATAGTTCACGTGACAACATTAAAAAAATTCCTTATGACCAATTGATCTTCTGGATGGGAGTTAGCAAATGCCTCAAGCAACTCTCTTTCAACAGAAATTTTATTAGATACTGCGTTTCGAAATTTTTTCATATCAATTGGTGTTATGCTTTGAATTAAACCTGTTGTATAGGCGTAGATATATTCATTAATGATTTTTGACATAAAGGAAGGAGCAATATCCACAAGCAGAAGCAGCCCATTGAGCATCATGCTCTCATCCTTATTAGTGTAGGACATCGATGTAATGTAACTCTTCAATAGCCTCAGTCTATCATCTATTTCTTCAATCGTTGAAGCAACAACCAATCCAGCTTCCGTGAGTTCATAAAACGGGACTCCTTCCAGCTGAAGTGCTCGTGGACCACGTCGTAGAGGTAATCTTCCTCCTTCTTTTACCACTCCTGAGGGTATAAGTACTTCGTCCAAGTCTCTAAATATTCCAGAATAGATATTTTGCCATAATATTCCATGTTTTTTTGCTATGAAGTGGGCTATTGAAGTTCTTGTACGTAGTTCCGGGCTTTGTTCCGTGGCAAGATGAGTTAGTATCCCTCGTTGTCTTTTGGCTTCTCCAGTAAATTTGTTTCTCCTAGTCTTGAAGGTGTTGAATATCGCAATATTGTGTTTTTCTCCTTTCATTCAGAATTGACCAACCATCTCTACTTTTACGTGTGATTGAAGATATTATTTTAATTTGTTGGTGATTTTCCGTAAAATTCGAAATGAGTACTTTATGAAAAAAAGTTCTACGGAAAAAGATATAGAAATATCAAAAAATATTAACCCTATGTTATTATTGTGGACACGAAATTTCAGCTGCGTTTCCAAGAAAGTACAATATTTGAGATGACCAATTTAGGGAAAACGCTTATAACGCCACAGAGTGAGTAATTAATAAGGTAATTTTGACTCTTAAAGAGGGTTTGACGTTTGACGATGTGCTTCTAATTCCTAAACGATCGCATATAATCTCAAGGACTCAAACAAATTTAAGAACTAAACTCTCACGGAATATAACAATTAATATCCCTTTTGTTAGCGCCAATATGGATACGGTTACCGAATCATGCATGGCTATTGCCTTAGCAAGAGAGGGAGGTATTGGAATAATTCATAGATTCATGAGCATACAAGATCAAGTTGACGAGGTCCTTAGGGTAAAGCGATCAGAGTCAGTCATCATCGAACAACCTTATACCATAAAACCAGATTCAACTGCGAAAGAAGCCAGAACGGCCATGGATCGTTTCGGAGTTTCCGGCTTATTGGTTGAAGAAAGCAGCAAGTTGACTGGGATTATAACAAGACGTGATATTACTTTCATAGATAGTTTAGACACCAGAGTATCAGATCTTATGAGCAAGGATGTTATAACTGCGAAAGAGGGAATTACTATCGAAAGGGCAAAAGAGGTGCTTCATCAACATAGGATTGAAAAGCTCCCGGTAGTTAATAGCAACAAGCACATTATCGGGTTAATTACAAGCAAAGACATTTTGAAAATGGAGGAATATCCCTTCGCTTCAAAGGACAAGAAAGGAAGATTGTTGGTAGGAGCTGCCGTTGGAGTAAAGGGAGATTATTTGGAACGTACTGAAGCACTTTTGGAAAGTGGCGCTGATTCGATAGTAGTAGATATCGCGCACGGCCATAGTGACAATGCCATCAACACTGTTCGAAATATCAAAAAGGCATTTCCAAGCTGTGAACTAATAGCTGGAAATGTTGCTACGGGAGAGGGGACAAAAGATTTGATCTCCGCGGGGGTAGATGCCGTCAAAATCGGAGTAGGATCAGGTTCAATATGTATAACGAGGGTTGTTACTGGGTCAGGTGTTCCCCAATTAACTGCAGTTATGGATAGTGTCAAGATTGCAAAGGATCATGATATCCCGTTAATTTCGGATGGGGGAATTAGGACATCTGGTGATGCAACGAAAGCTATCGCTGCAGGCTCTTCGTCGGTTATGGTTGGAAGCTTGTTTGGTGGTACTGACGAGAGCCCGGGCAAGACTCTGGTCAAAAACGGTAAGAAATTCAAGATGTATAGAGGAATGGCTTCATTCTATGCTTCACTTGGAAGGAAATTTAGAGAAGAAGGTCCCGAGATTGTTGATTCGGATGATCTTAACGATTATGTTCCGGAAGGGGTGGAGGCTATGGTCCCATACAAGGGAAGCGTGGTTGAAATAATTAGACAACTCGTAGGCGGATTGAGATCCGGATTAAGTTATTGTGGAGCTAAGACAATATTGGATATGCAGAATAACGCCAATTTTGTAAAGATATCTTCTGCTGGTTTTCTGGAAAGTCAACCTCATGATGTTGATGTAATGTAGATGAAAATATCTATATTATAAATCAGATCTGTGAATCTATATCGTATTTGCTGGGACGTTCAAAAAAATAACCACAAGAATAGCGAGAAATTATCACTTACATCGTTGATAGCTGGGAAAACAGATGATTACTGCACCTATTAGAATCGTGAACACGATCATGTTCATGACGTACTTTTTTATCAAAAGCTTGAGCTAGCCACTGAAGGCATGAGGCCATATTATCTAGATCATTGAAAACCCGATTATCAAAAGAAAATGCATTTACTACTCAAGATATAATTGTCAGTGAAGGTTGAAGTTAATTTATCTAGACCCAACTATGGATGATGGCAAATCTGTGCATCATTTTCATCTGTTACTGCAACGCCATTAACATCAGCCTTCTGCTTTTCTCTTTTTAGGTAATTGTATAACAATATTCGCTCCTGGTGGCCTTCTTCCATTAATTTTGAATATACTAACTTAATGGCATCATCTGCTCCTATAGCGGTACCAGTAAGTAAGCACTTACATTTTCATGAAATAGCATTCTCTATCTAATGATAATGTGTTTGTATATCCGGCCATATTATTATCTTGATGATCTATTTGGCCAAATTCAGCCACTGGACAAGCAATCTAGGGTAGCCAATGTGAAATATCCTTCATTACAAACAGCTTGTGGAAATCCAGCTGCATAATTGTAATATTGAAACGGATGTAACAATTGCAGTAGCTAATGCGCGGTCAGTGGCAAACAACAAATATGAACTATAGTGCAAGAGAGGGTATTGCTACAAATCCGAGGAGGGTAAGATGAATCTCCTTGTATCGGAATGAACAAAAGTGGAGATGGTGAAGATAGTGGGCATACTGTGTCTATTCCTGTTATATATTTATAAACACACAACAAATTCTCTCAATTATTACTCTTTTAATGCTTTGAATAGTGAGGAGCGCTAACCGGAATCGTATATCTTGTTAACCTACTTAATGAATTTCCCTTTATTCTTCATCTATCCTTATGCCTACTCATCGATCTATATTTTGACTTCAGCTAAATTGACTTGATAACAGACGATGACAAATGAAAGCAGCCGGTAATAGACGATAACGGCTGACAATAGAAGGTAACAAGGCGGCAACAGATGATAACTCAATGATAACAGAACATACAAAGTGATAACAATACCCCTTTTTATTTTAAACCAGGTTCTTATAAATTCTCTAGATATGATAGATATAGACATAAAAAAGGTGTTAACTCGAAAGGAAAAGGAAGAAGTTGTCTTAGATTTGTACTTCAACCAGAACAAGACTATTCGTGAAGTAGCCAAAACAGCAAGAAAATCTCCTCGAGATATTGGAGATATTATAAACAGGGCAATTAAAGAAAAAGAAATGCAAGATCATAAATCACTAGTTGTGCAAGCTTATGAGCTATTTCGGCAAGGCAAGAAACCACTAGAAGTTGCCATCATATTAAACATTGGTCAGATGCAGGTAACACAATACTATACCGAGTACCTAAGATTAATACAACATGATGCAGTTGTTCGGATACATGAGGAGCTTGGAGAAAACATAGGCCATTTTGTAAATTTATGTAGAGCATCAAAGTCTGCGAATATGGGTGTACAACAAGTCATTAATCTTCTTATCCTCGCCAATAATCATTTGGCATTAGTTCAATGTGAGTAGGAACATCTACAAAACGAGAATATTGCGTTGGAGTTTAAATTAAGTGTCAGCCGACCAGTTTCAGAATTTAAATGACCAGATAATTGACATGTCCAAAAGAATAGAGGCCATTAGACTAGAATACGAGAATATTAGATCAGAATGTGACAAAGAAAAGGCAAGACTTCAAGATATAAAGAAGCAAATAGCCGATCAAGAAGCAATTATAAAAAATTCTGAAAATAGTGATGACTATGCCAAAATTACAAAGGTTGTAAGAGAAATATGGTATTATTGCTTATCAAATGCTTATGCTCCTAGATCTTGCCCCTTTCCTCCTTTATTCAATCGGTCCGAACGAATCCAATGATGCACCCTACTTGTTTTTAATATCATCAAAGCAAAATTCTTGCGTAGAACGATGAGAACCGTAAATAAAATGCTCCATCATC